>JAFSVO010000217.1 GCA_017444965.1 Clostridia bacterium
ATTTTTAATCATCTCCAAAAGATCGGCTTCGCTTATTATCTTCGTGCCCAAGCTCTGCGCCTTCGCAAGCTTGGAGCCCGCGTCCTCACCCGCCAAAAGATAGTCGGTGTTCTTTGAGACGGAGCCCGAGACCGCGCCGCCGTTTTTCTCTATTATATCCTGCGCTTCTTTGCGCGAATAAGTCGGGAGCGTACCCGTTATAACAAAAGTCAGCCCGGAAAGGACGGAAGACACGCTGTCGTCCGGCTCTTCCGTATTAATCCCCATTTCTTTAAGCTCGCGCACAAGCGTTTTCCCGCGCTCGGACGAGAAGAAATCAACTATATAAAGCGCCGTTATTTCGCCTATATCCTTAATATCGCAAAGCTCTTCTTTATTTGCCGCGGCAAGCGCGTCAAGAGTTTTATACTTTTTCGCGAGAAGCTTTGCCGCTTTAGCGCCGACCTGCCTTATGCCGAAAGCGTAAACAAGCCTTGAAAGGGGCCGGGTTTTGCTTTTTTCTATATTGTCGCAGAGCTTTAACGCCGATATCTCTCCCATACCGGGAAGCGCCGCGATATCAGTCGGGATAAGCTTATAAAGGTCTGACGGATCTTTAACGAGCCCGTTTTCGAGCAAAAGCTCGGTCACGGCCTCGCCGAGCCCTTCTATATCCATAGCGTCTCTTGACGAGAAATGCTCGAGGCTTCTCGATATCTGCGCGGGGCACGCCGCGCCGGCGCATCTTACGGCGACGTCCTCAGTGACCGTAGGCGCGCCGCAGACGGGGCAAAACTCCGGCATTTTAAAAGGTACAGTCCCTTCGGGCCTTAAAGACAGGTCGCGGCCGAGAACTTCGGGGATTATTTCACCCGCTTTTCTGACTATTACCGTGTCGCCTATCCTTATATCCTTTTGTTCGATAAGTTCTTTATTGTTTAAGGTCGCGCGTGAGACGGTCGTGCCCGCGAGCCTTACGGGTGAAAGAATGGCGGTCGGCGTGAGCACGCCCGTTCTGCCGACGTTTATTTCTATATCCAGAAGCTTTGTTTTCTTTTCCTCGGGCGGGTATTTGTAAGCGACCGCCCATTTTGGGCATTTTACCGTACTGCCGAGCGCTTTTCTTTGCGCTATGCTGTCGACCTTTATGACTATGCCGTCTATCGCCGTGTCAAGGGTCTCCCTTATTTCGCCCGTCTTTTCGATAAACCGCTCCGCCTCTTTTATGCTGTTCGTGAATTCGAAGGGGCTGACCGTCTTAAAGCCGCGCTCTTTTAAGTATTCAAGCGTCTGCTTGTGAGACTTGAAGCCGAGCTCCTCGGCGTTTTGCAGATTGAAGCAGTATATCGACAGATGGCGCGACGCGGCTATCTTACTGTCAAGCTGACGAAGCGAGCCCGCCGCCGCGTTTCTCGGATTCGCGAAAAGAGCCTGTCCCTTTTTTTCACGCTCGGCGTTTAATTTCGCAAAAACGGCCTGCGGCATATACACCTCGCCCCTGACCGAAAGATAGGGGTAGTCTGCGTCTATCTTCATGGGGATATCGAAAACGGTTTTCAGGTTTTCGGTGACGTCCTCTCCCACCGAGCCGTCGCCGCGGGTCGCGCCGCGCACAAAAACGCCGTTCTCGTATTCAAGGCAGACCGAAAGACCGTCTATTTTCATTTCGACCGTATAGAAGGCGTCGGGAAAACGCTCTTTGATACGGGCGTCAAACGCTTCAAGCTCTTCATACGAAAAAACGTCCTGAAGGCTTTGCATCTGATGCCTGTGCGTGACCTCGGTAAATTCCGACAGGACCGCGCCGCCTATCCTTGTGGTAGGGCTGTCGGGCAGCGCGTATTCGGGATATTCCGCCTCAAGCTTTTTAAGCTCGTTCATTTTCATATCGTATTCGTAGTCGGATATCTCGGGCGCGTCGTCCGTATAATAGAGCTTTGAGTGATACAAAAGCTCTTTTGTAAGATAGGCAATTCTTTCTTTTACTTCCACTTTTTTCACTTCCCGTTTTATTCAAAGCGATACCAAAAAGGCGCCTGCCGTACAGAGCAAAAGACATACTGCCGCCGCCGCGTAATACGAGCCGTCGGCTTTAATATTATTATACCTTTTTAAAACGGATAAATCAACCGCCCGCAAAGATAAAAGAATTATACCGAGCGTTGAGACCGCGCCGCCCGCAAACGCCGGGGCGCATGACGCGTAACCGCGAAGGCCGTAGGTTTTTATGATAAGCGTCGCAAAAGCGGAAAGCGCGAAACCTTTTACCCCCGCGGCAATAAGCGCGATAAAGCTGCCTCCGCCGAAAAAGCCCGAAATGAAAATTAAAGCAGAGAGAAACGCGTTAAATAACGCCGCCGTTTTAAAACCGGGTCTTAAAAGCCTGTCTGTCCACCTTTCGCCGAAGACCGCCGCCGACCTGCTGCCGAGCGCCGCCGCGACGAGCATTATAAGGAGCAGTATCGCGACCCTCGCCGTATTCGCGTCTTTTTTGCTTTTCATTCTGCCGTCACCCGTTAAATTATACGTTCCGAAAGCTTCTGTTTATAACAAAAAAGTAAACGCGACGGCGCCGCTCAGGCTCTTTCCTGAGCGGTCCCGTCCGTTTTTATTTACCTTTGACAGCTTCCGTTATTGCCGCGTCCGGTTTTTATAAGATCGGTCGCTTTCGGCGGGAAAAACTCAGACACGGGGAATTTGAAGTTCTGGAAAAGCTCGCACGGATCGTCGGACGAGCCTACGCTCTCTTTATTCGGCATACAGATATCGTAAGCCGGCATAAGGAGCTGTATTTCGCGCTCAAGCTTTATTATGCTGAACTGACCGAGCGTAACGTACAGCTTTCTGCCCTCGCTTGACAGATAGATATCTTCGTCGAAGCAGGAGCATATCCCCTCGGGAATATCGCTTAAAAGCGTTTCTCCGCAGTCGCAGGATTCAAGCACCTTTGAGCTTAAGACGACCGGATCCACCACTTCAACTACCGCTACCGGAAGATTTGTGCGCTCTATCCCCTGCGGCGTGTCGAATCCGTTAGGTACGTACTGAGAACTGAAGATATGTGCGCTGCCTTCGCTTCCGAAAAGGACGGTGCGTTTGTCGAAGGTCGAAAGGCCGTAGATCCTTCTCGGTCTGCCCGCGCCGGAATAAACGTCTGCGCTTATACGGTAATAAAACTTTATATCGACCGTGTAAAAGCCTTTATTGAAATTTATCGGTTCAACGTCTATTTTCGCCCAAAGCAGCTCAGCGGCGTTAGCTTTGACGCTCGTCGCGCTGTTGAGCAAAGCCTGCGAGCCGGTCGTCAGATAAACTCTGATATCCTGCAGGCAGTCTTTATCTCTGCAGCTGTCATAGACTTTTCTCGTATGAATACAAACGGCTTCTCTCGGCGCCGGATTTCCGCATATCGGTCCCGGTGAAACCTTGTCAGGCATTGTATTACCTCCCCTGTTAGATTGAAGTTATGCTTCACTATCATTCTATTCCGAAGCGCCCGTTTGGTGTATATCTTTGCTTGACGGCGTCTTTTATTTGTGATATAAAATAAGATTGGTAATTAAGAACTTAAGAGGTGTCTTATGAAAAAGAAATTTGATTATAAATGGGTCATAATGATAGTGTGCTTTTTGACCATTTTCTGCTCGCTCGGCTTCGCGAGCGGTCCGAAAAGCCTTTATACCAACAGCATTACCAAATTTCTTAACATTAAGCGCAGTCTGTTTTCCATAAACGACAGCATACGGTACGTAATGACCGCCATTATTTCTCTTTTCTTCGCCCCGATAAGCAAAAAGCTCGGAATAAAACGAATGGTAGGCATCGGATTTCTGCTTCTCGTCGCCTCCTGCTTGACTTACGCTTATGCGACTGAATTATGGCACTTTTATATAGGCGGATTCCTTATCGGCTCGGGTTTCGCTTTGTGCTCGACCACCGCGATAGGATACATCATAACGCGCTGGTTTACGACAAACCGCGGCACCGTTACCGGTTTTTGCCTTGCGGGCAACGGACTCGGCACGGCTTTTATTTCTCAGTTCATCGAGCCTATGATAGACAGCGCCCCCGACGGTTATAAAACCGCCTACAAGTTTACGGCGCTTTTGCTTTTTGCCGTCGGCATAGTGATCATGATATTCCTTCGTGAAGCGCCGAAAAACAGCGAGGCGCCCGCGGAGCCTTTTAAGAAAAAAAAGCCGCGCACGGCGACCTGGGTGGGCATCACGTTCGACGACGCCAAAAAGATGCCCTATTTCTACGTTATGCTCGTTTGCATGTTCTTTACGGGCGCTGTTTTGCAGGCTATATCGGGCGTATCCTTCCCTCACATTAAAGACGTCGTTCTGCTTCACAACGATCCCGCCTTCGACACGAGCTTTATCGCGACTACCGTAAGTATTCACGCTATCGCTCTTACGGCGGCGAAGTTCCTTTCGGGCTTTTCTTCCGACAAGCTCGGAATCAGAACGACGGCGTTTATAATTCACTTTATTTCCGGCGTCGCCATTCTCATGCTTGCCGCCGTCACGCCCGGCTCGTACACGCTCGCGTTCATATATGAAATAATCATCTCGTTCGCCATGCCGCTTGAGACGGTCATCGCGCTTATGATAGTATCCGAGCTTTTCGGTGAAAAGGATTACGCGAAACTTATCGGTATCAATACCGCCGTAATGACCTTCGGATACGCCGTCGGCACTCCCATATTAAACTACGTATACGACAAATTCGGCACCTACAGACCCGGTCTTTACGTTGAATCGGGAGTAATGTTCGCCGTTATGATAGTCATGCAGTTCGTTTTCAGAAAAGGCCGCAAAGTGAAAAACGCCGTCCTCGCGGAAGCTGCGGCAAAAGAATAATTCTTTATGCCCGACGGTTTTCGCGTCGGGCTTTTTATTGGTCGGAAAAAGCAGGCAGGCGTTCGTGAGGTGTTCTTTATGAATAAATACCCTATGCTTATACTTGACGCGGCAAAGCTTAAAAACAACGCGTCAGAGACTGTAAAACGCTGCCGCGAAAAAGGCGTTTCGGTCTGCGGCGTTATAAAAGGCTGCGACGGGGATCTTGACGTCGCGCGGATAATGGTCGATTCGGGCGTATCACAGCTCGGTTCTTCCCGTCTGTACCACCTTTCCGAGCTGAAACGCGTCGGCTGCAAGCTGCCTCTTATGCTTATACGCACGCCCGCGCCCTCGGAAGCGTATGAAACGGTAAAATACAGCGATATATCCCTTAATACCGAAAATGAAACGCTTATCCTTTTAAACAAGGCGTGCAAAGAGCAGTATAAGACGCACTCGGTCGTCATTATGGCAGAGCTGGGCGACCTGCGCGAGGGCGTTTGGGATAAAAAAGAATTATGCGATCTGTGCCTTTTCGTTGAAAAAGAGCTTCCCTATTTAAAGCTTTCGGGCATTGGTACGAATATGGGGTGTTACGGCTCTGTCGTACCCACCGTTGCCAAAATGAAGGAGCTTTTGTCGCTCGCGCGGGACGTCGAATCTGTCATAGGCCGCAAGCTCGAGCTTATCTCGGGCGGCGCGACCAACGCTTTCCCCCTCGTTTGCTCAGGGCAAATGCCCGAGGGCGTAAACCACCTTCGCATCGGCGAAAACGTTCTTACGGCAAGGGACCTTAAGGAATTATTCCGTCTGGAAGGCTTTGATTTTCTTTCTTTCGATATGTTTACCCTGCGCGCGGAAATATCCGAATTAAAGGAAAAGCCCTCTTACCCGCAGGGGGAACTCGGGACCGACGCTTTCGGGAAAATACGCGAGTATAAGGATACAGGCATAAGAAAACGCGCCCTTTTAAACGTAGGGCGCGCGGACGCGGGCGAGCTTGAAACGCTTATCCCCAAGCTCTGCGGCGCGTTCGTCGTAGGCGGCTCGTCCGATCAGCTTATTTTAGACGTGACCGACGTAAAAGAAGAACTGCGCGTCGGCGACACGGTCGATTTCACACTGCTTTACAGCCATCTTCTTTATCTTTCGTCGCGCCGCGACGTAAGAGTCGTTATAAAATAAAAAGCGCGGCAGACGCTTTTCGTCTGCCGCACCGGAAAGATATTTACAGCTTTAAAAACTCTTTTACCCTTTCGGCAATATCCGGCGCGCCGAATACAGCCGTGCCCGCGACGAGCGAGGTCGCGCCCGCTTTTACGGCGCGCGCGCCGGTCTCAAGATTTATGCCGCCGTCTATCTGGATATCGCAGGAAAGCTTACGCTTTTTTATTTCGTCTGCAAGCGCCCTGACCTTCGGAAGAGAGCCTTCCATAAAGCTTTGTCCGCCGAAGCCGGGTTCGACAGACATAACGAGCACCATATCGCAAAGGTCCAAATACTTAAATATCTCTTCCGCCGGGGTTTTCGGCTTTATCGTAACAGCGCTTTTGACCCCGCGTTCTCTTATATGTTTAAGCAGTTTTTCGGGGTCTCCGTTTGCCTCGACGTGAAAGTTTATAAGGTTTGCGCCCGCGTCAATATACGCGTCCGTATACTTTTCCGGATCGGTTATCATAAGGTGGACGTCCAAAAACGCGTCGCTGTCGCGCCGCAGAGATTTGACTATCTGCGGTCCTATAGACAGATTGGGCACAAAATGCCCGTCCATCACGTCGACGTGTATCATCTGCGCGCCGGCCGAGGTAACGAGTTTTACGTCCCTGCCTAAATGCGCGAAATCTGCCGAGAGTATCGACGGTGCAAGTTTGATCATAATATATCCTCCGTTTGATCTGATTATTCTATCCGTAACGCGAAAAGCCCCCGCCGCATAGTAATGGTATATCGGCGGGACTTTGCCCTTAAAGCCTGCCGTTTATATAAGGGGCGCTTTCGGACGGAAGCGTCCCTGCGTATTTCAGCAAGTCATACCGAAAGTATTATACAATACTTTTATAATAAATGGAACTTTTTTTATTTTTAAAAGTCAAAAATAACGAAACGGATAAAAAGACGTAAAGGAGATACAAACATGAAAAAGACAGTATTGATAGCGCTATTGCTTACCTTTGCCGTTGTTTTTACGGCATGCGGTCAGAATTACGCGAAAACCGAAGCGGCTTTCGACGCGTCTTACGACGATTATGATTACGACGCCGCGCCCGCGGCGGCTTCAGGCGCTTCATTCGCTACCGCAAACAGAGGTTTCGCGGTCGAGGAAGCCGCCGAAATGCCCGAAAAAGTAAAAGGCGGCGGCGACAGCGGCGCTTCTTCGCCTCAGGCGCCCGTCGAAACAGAACGCAAGATGATAAAAAACGGAAATTACACTATCGAAACGCTTGAATACGACAATACCATAGCGTCGCTTGAACAGCTTATCGAGAGCAGCGGAGGTTATATCCAGAACAGCACTACCTCCGGCACGCCGATAGTCGATCGCGGATATTACAACAACAGATACGCGACCTACGTTATACGCATTCCCGCCGCGGGTTATACCGCCTTTGAAGAATCGCTCGCCGAATGCGGAACGGTAACCTCCAAAAACGTATACGTTAACGAAGTGACCGATTATTATTACGACACGACGGCGCACATCTCCGCTTTGCAGGCGGAAGAGGAACAGCTTTTAGAACTGCTTAAAAGCGCCAAAGAGCTTGACGGCATAATCGCCCTGCACACCCGCCTTTCCGACGTGCGTTACGAGATAGAAAGCTTACAGGGCACCATTCGCAGGCTTGACAATCAGATATCGTTCAGCACCATAACCGTAAACGTTCAGGAAGTTTCCGAGCCTACGCGCATACGCGAAGTACCCAAGACGCTCGGCGAGCGCATTTCCGACCGCTTTAACGAAACGTGGCACGGGCTCGTCGATTTCTGCAAGGACGTCGTCGTATTCTTCGCGGGCAATATAATAATCCTCGCTATCTGGGCGATAATTATCATCGTTATAGTACTTATAATCAAGAAGATAGTCAAAAAAGCAAAGGCGGCCGCCGCGGCGTCAACTAAGCCCGCCCCCTCAAAGGACGGCGGCACAGAAAAGCCCGATACCGAAAAGCAGAACAAGTAATTTAAGTTTTTAAAAACTGCGTGGCTAATCACCACGCAGTTTTTTTATTTCTTCATCGGTAAGCGACGCGTTGAGAGCGGAAAGCAAAGCGTTTGCGCTTAAGTTTTCGGGAAGCGAAAGCTCTTTTAAAAGTTCTTTCCTGCGGGCTTTGCTTTCACTCTTTCCGGAAAGCCCCAGATCGTACATATCGCGTTTTGTAAGCTTTTCGGTTTTTTCGCGCCGGTCTTCCATGGCGCCGCTGTTTTTTACAGCCTCTATAATAAGCCCGTCGGGGACGCCTTCCACGCCTAAAAGCCCCTCTTTTGAGGGCTTTGTTTTTCTGCTCTCTTTCCCTTTGATATCGGGCACGTACGCGTGGTATACCTTTCCCTCTTTTATACAGCTTTTTATGCGGTTTCTTATAAGAAGCCCCGCGCCGTCCGGGTCTGTAAGCACGACTATGCCGCGGTTCAGAGCCGTTTTTCGCAGAAGAGCCGTCATTTTTTCGTCTTTAAACAGCCCGAAGCCGGACACTTCTATTATTTCGGTATCGAAAATACGCGCAAGCTTTGCTTTGTCGTATTTCCCTTCCACCACCAGGACAGGCGAAAGCTTTATCATGACGCGAGCCTTAAAAGCAGCAGTTCAAGCGTACGGACTTCATCCGTGTTACTGCCTTTTAGCGAATTTGTCGCTTCAAGACAAAGACTTTGAGCGAGCCGGAGTTTGGAAAGACTCATCCTGCCCGCCGTTTTTACGGCTATTTTCGCGGGGTACTCGGAGCGCAATCCCAAAAGATCCTTTATCTCGTTAGTTGAAAGCCCTTTTTCGCTTGCGAGTTTCGCGCCGTAAAGCTGCCTAAAATGAGAGGAAACGGTCGCCGCTATACGAATAGGCTCCGTCTTTGTGTCAATAAGGTCGTGAAGCACCGAGAGCGCGCCGCCTACGTCGCCCTCGGAAAGCCTGTTCGTAAGATAATAGGTTCTGGCTTCAATAGACCTTGACGCGAGTCTTTCGATATCGGCGTAGGTCACGACTTTCCCTTCCGTGCCGGCGGCAATTTTCTCGACCTCGGTAATAAGATTCGTCATCAGGTCGCCGCAAAAGAATACCATCTTTTCGGCGTCGAAGCGGGATATTTCCTTGCCGAGCGAAGCAAACCTGCGGCTTAACCAGGAAACGAGCTCCGGCAAACTCGCTTTCTCAAAATTAATAATATCCGCCTGCGCCGAAAACGCCTTGAAAAGCTCTTTATTGTCCGTCTTATAGTCTAAAACGTCATAAACGAAAACAAGGCACAGGTAATCGGGCACAGATCTTAAAAGCTCCGTCACCGCGTCGTTCAGCACGCCGTTTTTTGAGAAAAGAGGATAGTCGACGATCTCGACCATCTTTCTTCCCCCGCCCATGGGAAAGCTGTCGACCGCGTCGGAAAAGCTGTCCGGCGTTATAGCGGCGCCGTCCAAACGTATCATATCAAATTCTGGAAAGGGACTTTCGCACGCCTTTTCAAGCTGCTTTAAGTAATACGCCTTTAAATAGCTTTCTTCGCCGTAAAAGACGTACAAAGACGACGGCGTCCCCGCCTTGATATCATCCTTAAGCTTTTTAAGATCAGCCAATTCTTTAACACATCCTGCCTAATTCTTTTCCGCCTAAAATGTGAAAATGTATATGCCGCACGGTCTGTCCCGCGTCGGCGCCCACGTTTGATACTACCCTGTAGCCGCCTTTAAGCCCGAGGCTTTCGGCTATTTTGGGGATTACGGTGAATATATAGGCTACCTCCGAGGCGTTTTCGGCGTTGACCGCGTCTACGCCGTCTATATGCTTTTTGGGCACGACAAGAACGTGCGTGGGAGCCGCGGGAGCGATATCGTAAAACGCGTATACTCTGTCGTCCTCATATACTTTTTTTGAAGGGATCTCTCCGCTGACTATTTTGCAGAAAAGGCAATCCATACTGTTTCTCCTTTCTTATTTGAGCATTTCCGAAAGCACGGTCCGGACTGATGAAAGCGCTTCTGTAAGCTTGCTTACGTCCTTTCCGCCGGCGGTCGCGCTGTCGGGTCTG
>JAFSVO010000218.1 GCA_017444965.1 Clostridia bacterium
AAAAAGCACCTTATAAACCCGGTCGAAGCGCGCGAGGCGGCGCTTACCCTTCCCGAAACGCTTGAGATAAAATACCCCGAGCCGCCCGAGGAAGAGATAATTTCCGGCTTCCGCGACCTTACGGACGCCGGGCTTTCGGACTTTATAAAGGCGCGCGGGCTCGCGATGGACGACGCCGATATAAAGTTCTGCCAAAGCTATTTCAAAGACGAGGGGCGCGACCCGACGGTGACCGAAATAAAGATGATAGACACCTACTGGTCGGATCACTGCCGCCACACGACTTTTCTGACCGAAATAGACAACGTCACGTTTGACGACCCCCTCACCGAAAAGACCTATAAAGAATACCTTGAAACGCGAAAGGCTTTAGGGCGCGAAAAAAAGCCCGTCTGCCTTATGGATATCGCGACGATAGCCGCGAAAAGCCTTAAAGCGCAGGGGCTTCTCGACAAGCTTGACGAGAGCGAAGAGATAAACGCATGCACGGTCAAAACGACCGTCACGGTAAACGGAGAAGCGCAGCCGTGGCTTCTGCTCTTTAAAAACGAAACGCACAACCACCCGACCGAGATAGAGCCCTTCGGCGGCGCGGCGACCTGCATAGGCGGCGCGATACGCGACCCGCTTTCGGGCAGGGCGTACGTCTACGGCGCGATGCGCGTAACGGGCGCCGCCGACCCGACCGTGCCCGTGTCGGATACGATACCCGGCAAGCTTCCGCAGAGAAAGCTCGTCACCACGGCGGCGGCGGGCTACTCCTCCTACGGCAACCAGATAGGGCTCGCCACCGGGATAGTCGACGAGCTTTACCACCCGGGATACGCCGCGAAACGCATGGAGATAGGCGCGGTCATAGCCGCGGCGCCGAGCGCCAACGTTCGCCGCGAAAAGCCCGAGCCGGGCGACGCCGTCATACTTCTGGGCGGCGGCACGGGGCGCGACGGCATAGGCGGCGCGACGGGCTCGTCAAAGGCGCACAACGTAAAGTCGGTAGAGACCTGCGGCGCCGAGGTGCAGAAGGGCAACGCGCCCGAAGAGCGCAAGCTTCAGCGCCTTTTCAGAAACGGGGAAGCCTGCCGCATGATAAGGCGGTGCAACGACTTCGGCGCGGGCGGCGTTTCGGTCGCGATAGGCGAGCTTGCCGACGGGCTTCTTATAACGCTTGATCGCGTTCCGAAAAAATACGAGGGGCTTTCGGGCACCGAGCTTGCCATCTCCGAAAGTCAGGAGAGAATGGCGGTCGTCGTCGCCGAAAAGGATAAAGACGCCTTTATAAAGCTTGCTCAAAGCGAAAATCTTTCGGCGACCCCCGTCGCCGTCGTAACGGAAGATCCCCGCCTCAAAATGACCTTCAGAGGCAAAACGATAGTAGTTATCAGCCGCGAAGTCTTAAATTCCAACGGCGCGCCTAAACATATTAAAATACAAGCCGCGAAGCCTAACGTAATGGAACAGACCTTTACAGGCGCTTTCAAAGAAAACGCCTTAAAAACGGTCGCCGACTTAAACGTCTGCTCAAAGCGCGGGCTTTCAGAGCGGTTCGACTCGACAATAGGCGCGGGCTCGGTTTTAATGCCCTTCGGCGGCAAAAGACAGCGCACCCCCGTCCAGGCGATGGTGCAGAAAGTTTCGGTCGAAAAGGGCGACACAAAAGACTGCTCGCTTATGGCGTGGGGCTTCGACCCTTATCTTTCCTCCGAAAGCCCCTATCACGGCGCCTACTGCGCGGTCGTCGACTCGGTAAGCAAGCTTATCGCCTCGGGCGCCGACTTTAAGGACGTGTATCTGACCTTCCAGGAATATTTTGAAAAGCCGGGGCGCGACGGCGCGCGGTGGGGAAAGCCCCTTTCGGCGCTTCTCGGCGCCTATGCCGCGCAGACGGGGCTTAAAATAGCCGCTATAGGCGGCAAAGACTCTATGAGCGGCTCTTTTGAAGACCTCGACGTGCCGCCGACCCTCGTTTCCTTCGCCGTCACGACGGACAAGACGGACAATATAAGGTCGCCCGAGTTCAAGCGCGAGGGAAATAAAGTCGTTCTTATAGAAGCCGAAAAGGACGAAAACGGGCTTCCGAAAGCCGAAAGCCTTGTAAAGACCTTTAACAAAGTAACCGAACTTTTGCGGTCGGGCAAGGCGGTATCCTGCTACGCCGCGGGCTCTCACGGCGTGTTCGAGGCGGTCTTCAAGTGCTGCTTAGGCTCCGGCTTCGGCTTTAGTTTTGAAAATATCACGCTTTCCGACCTTTTCAAAAGGCGGTGCGGCGCCTTCATTCTTGAAACGGCGGAAGATACCGGACTGCCCGTCATAGGTGAAATTACCGCGAAAGATTTTTGCTTTAATGGCGAAAAGGTACCGTTTGACGCGCTCGAAAAGGCGTATGAGGAAAAGCTCGAAAGCGTATATCCCGTAAAAGCCGCGGGCGCTTATATGCCGCCCTGCGAGGTCAAAAAGGATATGCCCGGCGCTTCCGCTCCCGCCGTCAAATGCGCGCGCCCGCGCGTGCTTATCCCCGTTTTCCCCGGCACCAACTGCGAGTACGACAGCGCGAAAGCCGTCGAGGCGGCGGGGCTTGACGCCGATATATTCATCGTCAAAAACCTATCGGGCGAAGACGTCGCGCGCTCGGCTGCGGCGTTTTCCGAAAAGCTTAAGCGCTCGCAGATGCTCTTTATCCCGGGCGGCTTTTCGGGCGGCGACGAGCCGGACGGAAGCGGCAAGTTCATAACGGCGTTTTTGCGCGGCGAAAGCGTTAAAAGCGCTGTCACCGAGCTTTTAGACGCGCGCGGCGGGCTTATCTGCGGCGTGTGCAACGGCTTCCAGGCGCTGATAAAGCTCGGGCTTCTGCCTTACGGCAGGATAACCGACGCAAGCGAACATTCCCCGACCCTTACCTTCAATAATATAGCCCGCCACCAGTCGAAGATAGTCCGCGTGCGCGTAGAATCCACCATGTCGCCCTTCCTGCGCTTAGCATCCCCCGGCGACATAATCTCGGCGCCCGTCTCGCACGGCGAGGGCAGGTTCGTCTGCGAAGACGCGCTTTTAAAGAAGCTCTGCGAGGGCGGGCAGATAGCCACGCGGTACGTCGATGATAAGGGCGAGCCCTCGGGCGACGTCGAATTTAACCCCAACGGCTCGGTCTTCGCCGTCGAGGGCATAACCTCGCCCGACGGCAGGGTCTTCGGTAAAATGGGTCACGCCGAGCGCGTCGGCGCGTCCCTTTACAAAAACGTGCCGGGCAATTACGACCTTAAGATGTTCGAGGCGGCGGCGCGGTATTTTAAATAATTTATAAAAATCTATGGATTTTTCGGGCGTCCTCTGCTATAATATTCAGTAACCATTAAACACTACGGCGGAGATGACGGTATGAACATAAAAGTCACGTCGGACAGCACCTGCGACTTATCAAAAGAGCTTGTCGACGAGTACGGCATAGGTATAGTCCCGCTTTACGTTTTGAAAGACGGCGAGTATTTCCGCGACGGGGTCGACATTTTCCCCGCCGATATATACGCGCACGTCGCCGCGGGCGGCGAGCTCTGCGGCACGGCGGCTCTGTCGATAGGCGATTATATCGAAACCTTCACGCCCCTGTCAAAAGAGTACGACGCCGTCATACACGTAAATATAAGCTCCGATTTCAGTTCATGCTATCAGAACGCCTGCTTAGCCGCGAAAGAGTTTAAAAACGTATACGTCGTCGATTCGCGCAATCTCTCAAGCGGGCAGGGGCACGTCGTTTTAGAGGCGGCCCAGCTCGCGCGGCAGGGCAAGACCCCCGAAGAGATATGCGAGACCTTAAAAGAGTTTACCGAGCGTGTGAACGCGAGCTTTATTCTTAACCGCTTAGACTACATGCGAAAGGGCGGCAGGTGCTCGAGCATCGCGGCGCTGGGCGCGAATCTCTTAAAGCTTCGCCCCTGCATCGTCGTCGAAGACGGCAAAATGCACGCCGAGAAAAAGTACCGCGGCACGTTTGATAACTGCGTCGTCGAATATATAAAGGATCGCCTTTCTGTAGACTACCCCATAAGGCAGGACAGAGTTTTCGTCACCCATTCGGGCGTGTCGCCCGAGGTCGAGGCGGAAGCCGTTAAAACGGTCAAGTCCTTCGGGTTTGAAAACGTGTTCGTCACCAACGCCGGCTGTACCGTCTGCGGTCACTGCGGCGAAAACACGATAGGCGTTTTGTATATCAAAGCGTGATGGACAAAAAAGAGCTTCGCAAAATAATAAAGAATAAGGCGGGGGCGCTTAAGCGCGAGTACGTTATAAGCGCCTCCCGCGCGATATGTGAAAGACTTTTCGCGCTGCGCAAGTTCGCGGCGGCGAAAAGCCTTTTCGTATATTTAAGCGCCGGAAAAGAAGTACAAACGGACGAAATAATAGAGGAAGCGCGCGCTTCGGGTAAAGAGATATTTGTGCCGGTTTGCGTCGCGCCCGGCGTCATGCGCGCCGTATCCCTTTCGGGCGCGCGGCTCGAGCTTAACAAATACGGCATCCGCGAGCCGGTATCTTGGGAAAGGGAAGCCGCGCCCGGGGATCTTGACCTGATAATAGTTCCCTGCGTTTCGGCGTCGAAGGATAAAAGGCGCTTAGGCCACGGCGGCGGCTACTACGACAGATTTTTAAAGGAAAGCCTCGCCTTCTCCGCCTGCCTCTGCTTTGATAAGCTTTTGTCGGATGATATCCCCGAAGAGCCGCACGACCTCCGCCCC
>JAFSVO010000219.1 GCA_017444965.1 Clostridia bacterium
CACAAGTCCGATCCTTAACGGGAACTCCGGAATTTCTTTTTTAAGCGATTCGTCAAACAGGCCTTCTGTGTACAGCTTGTTTTTAAGCTCCTCAAAAGCGACGTACAAAGCCCCTACCCCTTCGGGCTGCATATCGCTGACGTAAATCTGATATCTGCCGCTTTTGGGAAAAGAGCTTACGCTGCCGAAAACTATTACCTTCATCCCGTCTTTTGGGACGAATCTGAGCCTTGAAGCGTTTCCCTTAAAGAAAACAGCGTCAATTACCGCGTTTTCGTCTTTTAACGAAAAGTAATGATGGCCCGCAGAATGAATCTTATAGTTTGAAAGCTCGCCTCTTACGCTGATATGCGACAAGTTTTGATCGCTGTCAAAAAGATCTTTGATGTAATTTGAAAGACCCGAAACCGAAAAGGTATTCATAATCTGTCCTCCGACAAAGCGAACATAAGAGCCGCGCCGAGAGCGTTATCGCCGCCAAGTCCGTTTTCGGCAAAATAAACGTTACTGTTCTGTTTAAAGCCTGATTTGACAAAAGAGCAAGCAGAAACGCCGCCGGAGATCAGCACGGTACCGTTAGGCGCCGCCTGTTCCGTTGCTTTTCTTACGGCAAACGATACGGTATTAAGAGCAAACGCGCAAATATCTTCCGGTTTAACGCCTTGAGCTTTCATTTGTAAGATCTTGTTTTCAACGCCCGACAGCGAAAAGTAACCGTCCGAGACTTTCACTTTGAAAAAGCTGTCTGAGTCTGATTCCGAAGCTGATTTTTCGACAAACGGCCCTGACGGGAAAGGCATTCCGAGCGTAACGCCGGTCCTGTCTATAAGCTGTCCCGCCGAAATATCGGTAGTTCCACCGCAAATGACGCATTTTAATCTGCCGTTTATTTTATTGACGCGTAATAATTCCGTAGTTCCGCCGGACAAGTGCCATGCGTAAAAGGGTCCTTTTAAAAGATCGGTTTTGCCGCATGAAAAGGCGGCGGAAGCTATATGACCCTCCTGATGCGAGAAAGACTTAAATGGCACGTTCAGTATACTCGCCAAAGAACGCCCGAGGGACGCGCCCGCCGTAAAGCAAGGCATATACGATTCGGGAAGGTCTCTCGGTCTGTCGGAAAAGGACACTGCGCAGATCCTTTTTCCTTCGGTATTTAATTCTGCGATAACGTCGGGAAGGTTTTTGACGTGAAGAAATAAAGCGTCGCTTTGCCTGAGCCCTAAACTACCCTCTTTTACGTCAAGCGTTCTGCCTACGCTTTGCCACTCGCCGCTTTCGGGCGAATAAAAAGCCGCGGAAGTCTTATAATTGCTTGTATCAAGTCCGAGGATTATATCAGTCATTGTTTATCTCGTTTTTAATAAACCCGGCAAGAACGCCGTTAACAAACGGGACCGCTTCGCCGTTATCGTATTTTTTCACAAGTTCAAGCGCCTCGTTTACAGACGCGCCGACAGGTATATTCATATACTTGATCTCATACATACACAGCTTAATAAGACTTCTCGAAACGGTTGAGATCCTTGAAACGTTCCAACCGACCGAATACTTGTCTATGTATGATTCAAGTTCTTCTTTTTTATCTATAACGCCCTCGACAGACTTTAACAGATATTCTTTCTGATCGTCGTCTATTCTTTTGGAATAAACCGAACACTCTTCCGAAAGAGAGGATAAATAATCGTCGCTAAAGTATCTGTCCGTCATTTCACGCGCGGAAATACCCGAAGATTCATTTTCAAATATCATATGAAAAGAAAGCTCGCGCGCTCTTCTTCTGCTCATACTTTTCCTCCGCTTATAATTTTTCAGTTTATATAATACCATTAATATTATTAATTTTCAATATAATGCATAAATAAAATTATCAGAGCTGAAAAACAGCCCTGATAACTAATTTGAGTGATTTAATTACTTTTTCAGTTCAATTCCGGCGACGTAAACGTCACATTGAGAAACCGTAAGACCGCACGCGGCCTCGACCGCTGATTTGATATTCTGCTGAGCGGTTTTCGCGACGTCGGCTATAACGCAGTCGCCCGTCACCATAACGTAAGCTGAGACAGAGCATTTATCCTCGTCAGCCGTTATAACGGCGCCTTTAACGCCCTTTTGAGACGAAGCCATTGACGAAATGCCCTTTGTGTCAAGGCATGCCTGAGCTACGATGCCGGCTATTACGTCGGACGAAATGCTTATCATGCCGTTTTTATCTTTTACGTCGAAATAAATCTTGCCGTTTTCCATTTTGACAACCCCTATCATAATTGTTATCTATATTCTATTACATTTCAGCGGATATGGCAAGAATTATTTATTATTCCGATTCAATTATCTTTATCCTGTCGGCTGTGACTTTAGCTTCGTCCATAACGATATCCCTTATCTTTGCGACTTCTTCGTCTGTCACGCCGTTGTCGTCTTTTTCAATAATAACGTTTACCGCGCTGTCGTTTACAAATACGACGCAGTCCTTAAACCCTTTTGCGACTATCAGGTTTTCTATCCTTGACTCAATAACGGAGTTTTCGGCAAGCACTTTTATTTCCGCGCTTGCGGCGGCGACGTCGTTTTCATCGGCGCCCACGCTTTCTATTGTGCTGTTAAGTATATTTACAGCCTCGTCGCGCGCTTTTTGGCGCGATAATCTTGCCTCGGCAAAGTAATTCTTTTGTGTTTCGCTTCCGCTTACGATGAGTGGATCTTCAAGCAACCCGGCGCCGGACGTATAATCGTTGGATACCGTCTGCCCTTCACCTTCCGGGTTGTTTTTGCTGTAGTTCCAATTCAGATACACGGCAGCGCAAAGCATCAGCGCAATAACAGAATAAATAGCTCCTCGTTTTTTCATCGTCACGTATTGTCCTCCTATTTTTTCATTTTTGCAACTACTATATTGTCGCTTGAAATACCGGTAAGCGAACGCATCGCTTGTGTAAGCTGTAACCTGATGTTTGAATCATCTCCTCCATCACACACGATAACCGCGCCTAAGTATTCTGGATATATTATTTTTTTCAGTAACGGCTTTTCACGGTTACCTTCATTTATTAATACCGTTTCATTATTGTATTCGGAATCCGCATATTCACCATTTGATTCCATACGCGTTCTCAGGTCGTTTACGTAATCGTTCTGATATCCTGCTTTTACGGATATTTTAACTTCGGTTTTCCCTACGCCATCAATTTTTGAGAATATCTCCTGCGCCTTTTTCTCCA
>JAFSVO010000220.1 GCA_017444965.1 Clostridia bacterium
AAAGAATGAAGACCCCCGTAAGATGCAAGTTTGAGGGCTCTACGCTCATTTTAAACTGCCAGACGACCGAAAACTCTGCAACAGACGAGATATCTATCCCCGAATGCCCGACGCCCGTCGAAATAGGCTTTAACAACGCATATATCCTCGACGCGCTCAAGGCGGCGACGGGCGACGAGATACTCTTTGAAATGAGGTCCGCCCTTTCGCCCTGCACCATAAGACCCACGGAAGGCGAAAAGTTCGTCTACCTCGTTCTTCCCGTCCGTCTTAAGGCCGGAGAATAATGGACGTTTTTATCACTACCGATTTCATAAAGCTTGACAGTCTGTTAAAGCTCGCCGACGTATGCTCGTCGGGCGGCGAAGCGAAAACGCTGATAACCGAAGGGCTTGTTAAAGTAAACGGCGAAGTTTGCCTTATGCGCGGAAAAAAGCTTTATGAAAACGATACGGCGGAAGTTTCGGGAAAGACGCTTAAGGTGAAAAAATGAACCTTTCAGGGCTTTCTCTTTCGGGGTTTCGCTCTTATTCGTCGCGCAGCTTTGAGTTCGACCCTAAAACAAATCTTATAATAGGCGAAAACGGCATAGGAAAGACGAATCTTTGAGAGGCGATATACATTCTTTCCGGAAGCCGCAGCTTCAGGTCGGCGAAAACCGCCGAAATGATAAACTTCGGCTTTGACCGCGCCGAGATCGCAGCCGGCGTCTTTTCACGCGGAAGAGATTTCGAAATGAAGCTGACCCTTCTGCGCAGCGGAAAGGGACAGGTCTTTATAAACGACGTAAAAACGGTCAAAAAGTCGAAAATGAGCGAAATTATAAGATGCGTCGTTTTTTCGCCGAGGGATCTTTTCCTTATAAAAGGCGCCGCGGGCGAAAGAAGGGATCTTTTGGACGGCGCGCTCTGTCAGAAAAAATCGGGCTACGCCGACGCCCTTTCAAGATATGAAAAGGTGCTCGCGGGAAAGCAGAAGCTTTTACGCGACGAGGGCGACCTGTCCGTCCTTCCCGAGTTAAACCGGCAGCTCGCCTTTTACGGCGCTATGATAATCGAAAACCGCGCGGCGCTGTGCGAAACGCTTGAAAGCGCGGCGAAGAGCATACATAAAGAGATATCGGGCGGAAAAGAGGAGCTTTCTTTAAAATATAAGACCGTCTCGACGGTAAACGACCCATTCTGCGGAAGAGACGCGCTTTCGGAAATACTGCTCGCGCGGTTTGAGGAAATGCGCGAGGCGGAGATAAGAAAGCAATGCTGTCTAACGGGCGTGCAGAGGGACGATATAGAGGTGTTCATTAACGGCGCGGACGCGCGCGCGTACGCTTCTCAGGGGCAGGCGCGAACGGCTGCCGTGGCGCTGAAATTTTCCGAAAGAGAATATCTTAAAGAAGAAAACGAGTACCCCGTAATGCTGCTTGACGATGTTTTAAGCGAGCTTGACGCGCCGAGACAGGAGTATATTGCCGGCAGCACGGAAAAGGGACAGACCTTTATCACCTGCTGCGAGACGGCGTGCAGCGCCCGCCCGGACAAGATAATAGAGATAACGAGGTAAAATCATGTATCTTCATCTCGGAAGAGACGTCATAGTCGATACCGAAACGATAACGGCGGTGCTCGATATGGATACCGCCACGGGCTCTAAAAAAACGAGGGATTTTTTAAGCGCCGCCGAAAGGTCGGGAAGACTTTTTACCGTCGCGGACGAGCTTCCAAAATCAGCCGTCGTATGTATGGAAAACGGAAAACAGACGGTATATATATGTCAGATATCAAGCAAAACCTTAAGCAAAAGAATAGAAAGCAATACCGATCAGGAAGCGTTATCCTGAGGATCGGAGGAAAATAATGAGCGAGATCGAAAGAGTCGAGCAAAAATACGACGAAAGTAAGATACAGGTCCTTGAAGGGCTTGAAGCCGTGCGTAAGCGCCCCGGCATGTACATAGGCAGCACGAGCGCGAGCGGCCTGCATCATCTCGTTTACGAGATCGTCGACAACTCGATAGACGAAGCGCTTGCGGGATTCTGCACGCATATCGAGGTAACGATAAACGAGGACAATACCGTAACGGTGACCGACAACGGAAGAGGCATACCGACGGGCCCGCATCCCAAGCTGAAAATATCCACGCTTGAGGTCGTCTTTACCGTGCTTCACGCGGGCGGCAAGTTCGGCGGCGGCGGTTACAAGGTCGCCGGCGGTCTTCACGGCGTCGGCGCGTCGGTCGTCAACGCGCTGTCAGAATGGCTTTCGGTGCGCGTCTGCAACGAAGGCAAGATACACGAAATGGAGTTTGCCCGCGGAAAGACGAAAACTCCTATGCACGTTGTCGGGGATACCGACAAAACGGGCACGACGGTCACCTTCAAGCCCGACCCCGAGGTATTTGACGAGCTTATATTCAATTACGAAACTCTGCTCGAGCGGCTGCGCGACCAGGCGTTTTTAAACGCCGGTATAACGATAACCCTTACCGATAAGCGCGGAAGCGAAGAGCGGCAGGACGTCATGTGCTACGAAGGCGGCCTGCGCGAGTTCGTCGACTATCAGAATGAGGGGAAAACGCCCCTTCACGAGCAGATAATATACTTTGAGGGAAAGCAGGACACGGCGGAGGCGATGTGCGCCCTTCAGTGGACCGACGCTTATTCGGAAAACTGCCTTTCCTTCGCGAACAATATAAGAACGCCCGAAGGCGGTATGCACGAAACGGGGCTTAAAGCCGCTTTAACGCGCGTTATAAACGATTACGGCCACGAGTTTAAGATACTTAAGCCCGAGGAAAAGTTAAGCGGAGACGATACGAGAGAGGGCTTAACGTGCATCATCTCGGTGCGGCTCGAGGAAGCGCAGTTCGAGGGGCAGACCAAAACGAAACTCGGTAACCCCTATATCCGCTCCTTCGTCGACCAGCTGGTGTACGATAAAATTTATACCTTCTTCGTCGAAAACCCGAAGGACGCCAAGATAATTTTAGAAAAGGCGAACACGGCGGCGAGAGCGAGAGAAGCCGCGAAGGCGGCGCGCGAAAGCATACGCCGCAAGTCGGCGCTCGGCGGCGCCGCGATGCCGGACAAGCTGCGCGACTGCAACGAGACAGACCCCGCGCTGACCGAGCTTTACATAGTCGAGGGCGATTCGGCGGGCGGCTCGGCGACCAGCGGCAGAGATTCGCGCTTCCAGGCGATACTTCCCCTTTGGGGCAAGATGCTCAACGTCGAAAAGGTGCGCGCCGACAAGATATACAATAACGATAAATTAAGCCCCGTCGTGATAGCTTTGGGCGCAGGGCTCGGCGACGATTTCGACGTATCTAAACTTCGTTATCACAAGATAATAATCATGGCTGATGCCGACGT
>JAFSVO010000221.1 GCA_017444965.1 Clostridia bacterium
GCTAACTTTGCCGACGACGAAGAAGAGAGCGACAAGGAAGCCACAGCAACGGTGACCGAGACGGGAGAAGTCGCGTTGCCTCCTGCAAATACGCAGACGCCCGCCGAGGAAACTCCGGCGCCGCAGGGGCAAGCTCCCTCACAGACGCCGCAGACGCAGACCCCCGCGCAGACGACTTCTCCCGCCGCAAGCACGCCTCCCGCACAGCAGACGGCGTCCGGCAGCGGCAGCGGCGCGACTCCCCTGCCGCCCGAAAACAGGAACTACTATAAAATACACGTTTTCGGCGACGCCGTCATGAGCACGCACAGCCCCTTTGACGTGCTTTTCGGTATGGCGCGCGACGGAGGGCATGACGTCGCCTTTTCAAGCACCACTTACGACAATCTCGGAAAATCCGTCACTTACAGCATATACGATCTTTGCACCTTTACGGGAAGCGGCGTAGGTATAAAGGCGACGGGGATCAAAACCGAAAGTATAAAAAAAGCGATAAGCGATAAAGTCGACTGCCTCCTCCTGCTCGTCAGCCGCGACCGCGCGATGATGAGTATAGAAAACGAGACAAAGATAATCGAGGCCTTTGACATTATCCAAAAGACATATTACGAGACGAACCCTTCGGGCAAAATAGTTCTTTTCGTACCGATGCCCTATAAGGATACCCAGGGCGAACTCGGCGTGAAATTCAACGTAAACAGCACCGACTCGCACGGGCATAACGAGCGCATAAAAGACGTGGCGCAGAAGATGGGCGCCAAGGCGACGGGCACTCTCGTTTACGCGCAGATCGGCGACGCTTTCGAGTGGTTTGAAAACAACTACGCGGCGCAGGGCTATGAGTTATACGATCAGGGCGGCATTTATCAGAACGTCGCGGGCTCGTACTTTATTACCTGCTTAACTTATGCCTATATCTTCAACGAATCGCCCGTCGGGATACCCCAATACGGCTTTTTGACGAAGGACGCTGCAGAACTCATACAGAAAGCGACGCATAAGTTCGTTTTCGGCACCGACGCTCCCTCTTCCGTCAAGCACGGAACGCCCATCCCCCACGACGCGTTTGAACAGTGCGACCCGCGTACCATGTCGTATCGCGACGAAAGATTCGCAAACGAAGTTTACCCTCAGTATTTCGACGAATTTTTCGCCACCGCGTATTGCTATGAGGCGTTCGGCGGCGCCGTCCACTATGACCAGAACAACATAGCAAGCGCCTCGGGCGCGACAAGGCGGCTTTATCAGGGCGTGGATCCCACTTTTATAACGCCCCAGCGCACCTCTTATCTCGACTGCACCTGGTTCTGCCATTCGGTCTATTCTTCCGCTTTCAACTATACGATAAAGGAAAGCGTCGATACCAAGGTCATCGACATCACCGAAGGCGAGGTATACCGCCGCACCGCCGCACAGATAAAGGCGGACCCCGAAGAGGCAAAAAAGGCGTTTATAGAGACTATCCGTCCCGGCGACATGATAATGTACTCAGACCGTGAAAACGGCGGCAGCCACGGCATGCTTTACATAGGCAACGGCATGATAATACACTGCTCGGGCGGCTCTCACAAGGCGGGCGGCAGTGCAGACTACAATAAAGACGCGAAGGTCGACTGCAAAGAGCCTTTGGGCGGCGTTCTCTACTCCAAACTCGGCATAGTCTGCGACAACGCCTCGAGCGGGTATTACTCCTTTAAGGGCAACAGAGATCTTCTTCTCTTAAGGCCGCTGGCTTCCGGCGTAAAGCCCAACGCTACCGCCGTCACCCGCGCCAAAAACCTTATGGGCGTTATATGCTGGAAGGAATCTTCCAAAACGGCGGGCGCGACCGTCAACCCCGGCGAGGACGTCACCTTCACCTATAAGATCCGCAACGACACGATGAAGGACAAGCAGATAAGCGTATCAGACAAGCTCCCCGCGAACACGACCTTTAAGTCGGGCGACGTAAAGTTTACGAACGGCGAACTTAACACGACGGTCACCGTCCCCGCGAGGTCTCTCGTTTCGTTAAGTTTCACCGTTACGGTATCTCCCTCGGCGCCCGAGGGGAAAATGTCCTGCGGCGACACGGCTATAGGCGGCATAAAACTTACCGATTACGCGCCGATATACGTCGCGAAGACGCTGACCGCCGCGGAGCAGGCGAAAATAGCCGCGGCGAACGTCACCGCCGCGACCGACTCCGAGCTTATAACCAAGACCTACGCCGAAGCGGGCAAGACCGTAAACCTGCCCTCCGGCAAGGAACTTGTCAATATGTTTATGGGCGTCGATACCAAGTCGGTCGTTTTCTACTTTAATTCCTCAGGCTTCAAGCTTGTGCCGCAAAACCTTTACGGCGGCAGATACTATCCCGGCACCGAGTTTGAAAGGATACGCCATATAGGCGTCGAGAACGCCACGTGCGGCGACGTGCTTATCGTGGTTCGCGATCCCAAAAATCTTGACGGAGCGCAGTGCTACCTGTGCGTAGGCAACGGCAATTTCAAGACCACCGAGAACGGCGCCGTCAAAGACGTGCCCGCCGCATCGGCCGCGACGTTATTCGACTCGCTTTTCGGCGAACACGCGTTTGTTATAATACGGCCGTCCTTCGGCTTCTGACAAATTATCTTTGCGGCAGGCGTA
>JAFSVO010000222.1 GCA_017444965.1 Clostridia bacterium
ATCTCGCCGTCTTTTTCCATGACGAGGTCGAGTTCCTTTACAAACGCTTTATCGTCTCTTAACTTATGCAGTACGAAGTGCTCGAGGCACCCGGGGCGGTATACGTTCCAGAAAGCTTCGCGGACAAGGTTTTCAACCGAAAAATACTCGTTTTCCCTTTCGTTTCTTATTATTATTTCATCCATATTATTCCTTCGTTTTATTCCCCGCAAAACGCCTTTTTGATACATTCGTCCAGAAAGCGCGTCTGCTCTTCCGTATGGAACCAATGCTCGCCGTTTTTCAAAACGGCCACGCGGGCGTTATGCTTTTCGGCAAACGCCTTGACCGTTTCAAAAGGCACGAGCGCGTCATTTTCACCGTAAAGTATATGCGTAGGCACGTCCCATTTTATCGGGTTTTCTCTGACGAAGCGCAGGTACTCCCACGAAAGCTCTTCGCCGGACGCGGTCTGTATCTTTCCTTTTTCGCGAAGCTCTTTTTCGGTAACGCCCGCAGCATTCATCATGCCAAGGATAAGGGCTTTCATATCGACGACGGGAGAAATAAAGAACGCTTTGTCCGAAAGCTTGTCCGCGCCGGAGTACATACAGAAAAACGCGCCTATGCTGTTTGCCGCGAGAAGTATTTTCTCATAGCGCGTTTTAAGGTCTTTTACGGCGTCGGATATCTCTTTTCCCGCATCCTTCGGGGTCGACGCTTTATAATCTAAACCGAAAACGTCAAATGACGGAAAAAGCGGCTTAAAGCGCTCGCACTCGGACGCGGCGCCGCCCTTTCCGTGAACGTAGAGAAGCGCCGTTTTCATTTATCCTTTTTGCCGTCAGTCAGCATTACGGCGGAACGGTAAACAAGATACAGCCCCGCGCTTAAAAGAACAGCGCCTATTATGTCGGAAAGCCAATGAACGCCGGATAAAGTCCTGCAGACGACCATGAACGCCGAGAAAAGTATGACGAACACCGCCGTTACGGTGATAAGCGCGCGGCTTTTCGCTCTTCTTTTTACCTGAAACAGAAGAGTGGGCATTATGCTTAAAACCAGAAGAGTGGTCGTAGACGGGTAAGAGCCCTCGAGCTCGCCGTTTATCAGTATGGGTCTGTAGTTTACCGTTACTGCCTCAAAAAACAGAAAAGCCAGTAAGATAACGGCGTAATAGGCGCCCAAAAGCAGGATATCGGCGTCGACCTTTTTTACGCTCTTTCTTTTAATAAGCTGTATAACGCCGAAAACGCCGAAGCACGCGACAACTATAAGGGGAACTATCCCGAGCCTTCCCCAATCGGTTATTTTGCACAGACCCATATTAACGCCGGTAAGGCCGTGGAACCATACGTTTAAGGCAGAAAGCCCTATATTTGTCCCGGTTTCTTCGGCGGGCGCCACGTCAACGAACATAACGAGCGCCGTCCATATCAAAAACGCGCATAAAAGCGCTATGCCCGCTGTTAAACCTTTTTTGCCTTTTGTTTTCATTTCTTCCTCCGTTATATCTTTTACTTTTTTCGCGCACAAAACTTGCGCGCCGAAACAAATATATTTTACCATAAAAAGCTTAAAAAAACAAGAAAAACGGCTCGTCTTGCTTTAAGAATAAAGCGCCGAATGAAATTGATAAATAACATACGTTTTACGCGCCGAAAAGCCGCTAAACTCTTGATTTTGCGTACCGTTTGATGTAAAATTAAAAAACACGGCGGATATTCTAAAGAATATGCAGGGTTTTGTTTTATGAACACTTTTGAAAAGATCTATGATGAAGTAAGACGCATTCCCAAAGGAAGGGTTGCGTCTTACGGATATATCGCCTTTAAAATCGGCAACCCCCGCCTTTCAAGAGTGGTGGGTTACGCTTTGCACGTTAACCCCAGCCCGGGAGTTATCCCCTGCCACAGAGTCGTGATGAAAGACGGAAGCCTTACTCCCGCTTTCGCGTTCGGTGGTCTGGATGCGCAGCGAACGCTTCTTGAAAACGAAGGCGTGACGTTTTTACAGGACGGCAAAGTCGATATGAAAAAGCACGCTCTGACACTATGAATACATCAAGAAGGGCGTGTTGCAAAATACGCGTATTGGTCATTGCGAGGCACCTCTGGGGCCGTGGCGATCCGTATTCACCTATGATAAGGACGGATCCCCACACCGACGCCGCGGCGTCGGTTCGGAATGACGGTTACGGCATGCATTTTACAACACGCCCTTTTAATAGACGGTTTATATTCCGCTTTTTTATTTTAAGTCCTTTGCCGCGGGGAAGCCGTAGGCGCTTTCGGCGTTTGTAACTGCGCGGATAATGGCTTCGCTTATCACTTCCGAGGCTAAAAGCCCCACGACCTCGCGGTCGGCGGACACGTCGCCGACGGAAAGGGCGTAAACGGTGTCGCCGTCAAGCGACGTATGAACGGGGCGGATAGACCTTGCGTAGCCGTCCTGCCCCATTCCGGCTATTTTGCAGAGCGAGCCTTTATGGAAGCGGGCGTTGGTCATTATGACGCCAAGCGTGGTGTTTTCTACTATGCTTCTCGCGTTTTCCATGCTTTGCCGCATCTCGTGAGGAGAGCCTGAAAAAGCTTTGCCGTCGGGCGTTCTCATTCCCGCGATCTGTCTGCCGTTTTTCCAGTCGAAAACGTCGCCCAAGGCGTTCAGCACGACGACAGCGCCGATTTTAAGCTCACCGAGCTGTACGGCGTAACTGCCCATGCCCGTCTTCATGCACCGCTCCATGCCGCAGAGCTTGCCGACCGTCGCGCCGCATCCCGCGCCGTAGTTGCCGTCTTTATAGTTCGGCGATTCAAAGGCTTTTTTCGCCGCCTCGTACCCCATGGCTTCATCGGGGTAAACGTCGGGCTCTGCGACGGTAAGGTCGAAAATGTCCGACTGCACGACTAAAGGCACCTTCGTGACGCCTACGTCGAGACCTATGCCGCGTTCTTTTAAATACTTCATGACTCCGCCCGCGGCGGAAAGCCCGAAAGCGCTTCCGCCCGCAAGCACGACGCCGTGTATCCTCTGCGCCGCTGTTATAGGGTTTAAAAGAAAAGTTTCTCTCGACGCGGGACCGCCGCCTCGAACGTCTATGCCCGCGTGCATTCCGGCGTCGGATATAAATACCGTACATCCGGTGCCGGCGCGCACGTTTTCGACCTGTCCTATACGGACGGGGCCAATATCGGTCACGGATATTTCTGTCATAATGCAGACCCGCCTTTCTTTAAGCCGTTTATCCTTTTAAGCTTTCGAGATATTTTACAATGTCGCCCACCGTTTCAAACCCGGCAAGGCTTTCATCGGGAACGCGTATCCCGTAGGTTTCTTCTATGGTCATGAGCAGCTGCAGGATATCCAGAGAATCCGCCCCGAGATCTTCCTTTATTTTAGACGCCTCGGTTATCTCCTTATCCCCGAGCCTGAGCTGTTCTTTTAACGCCGCTTTCACTTCTTCAAACATAGGTTTATTCCTCACTTTTCAGTTTTTCCGCAATATTCGCGTTTAAATCGCTTCCCAGCATGGCGGCCGCCTGTTCGACGCATTTTGAGACCGCCGCAGCGTCCGAGCTGCCGTGACCTTTTATTACGATCTTTTCTGTCCCAAGCAGTACCGAGCCGCCGTAATTTTGATAATTCATAAAGCGCTTTTCTTCTTCAAACATCTTCTTCATAAACATTGCGCCTATCTTGTAAGCGGTTTTTGAGAAGATGTCTTTTTTTATCTTTTTAAGAAGTTCGAGCGCCGTACCTTCGGTCGCTTTAACAAGAACGTTGCCGGAAAAACCGTCGCAGACCACAAGGTCGTATTTGCCCGAGAGCAGGTCCCGGCTTTCCATATTGCCGACGAAGTTGACGTGCTCGGCTTTTTTAAGCAGCTGATACGCGTTTCTGTGAAGGTCGTCTCCTTTTTCCTCTTCGGTGCCGACGTTGAGCAGGGCGACGCGCGGCGAGGATATATTAAAAGCCGCTTTCAAATATTCGCTGCCCATCACCGCGAACTGCAAAAGCATTTCGGGCGTGCACTCGACGTTTGCGCCGCTGTCGCAGATGCCTACTATACCGCCGTTCATCGTGGGAAGTATCGGGCAAAACGCGGGGCGGCGCACGCCCTCGATCCTGCCGATGCGAAGCGTAGCCGCGGCGATAAGGACGCCGGTGGCTCCCACCGAAATAAGCCCGTCCGCCGTTTTGTCCTCACGCAGAATCCTGACCGCCTTGACCATAGAGCTTTCGGGTTTGAGCCGAATGGCGTCTATTGGTTTGTCGTTTCCCGAGACTGTGTCGGGCGCGTGTACTATTTCTACGTTTCTTTCGTCAGCCGGCAGTTCGGCGCGCAGCTTTTCTTCGTCACCGACAAGGACAAAGGTGATATCGGGACGCTTTTTCAGCGCGTCTGTCACGCCTTTTACGCATGCGGCGCACCCTTTATCGCCGCCGAAGCAGTCAACTATCAGTTTCATTTTTCCCCTCGCTGATTTTTTTGATATAGGAGCGGCGTCTTTTGTGCTCGACCGCGTCAAACCGCTTCCACATATTGCGAATGGCGTGATTGTCTTCAAGATTCAAATTGGTCTCGGCGTACTCTATGCCGTCTTCCCGCAGCATTCTCATAAGCTCTGCCGCGACTATCGCGGCAACGCCCCGGTTCAGATATTCCGGCGCTACCGTTATAAGCCCCAGATCCAGCACCGACGGCTTCTTTATGGCTTTTAACAGCCTTAAAAGCGCGCCCGGCGTGAGACGCCCGCCCGACTTCTGCACGGCGGAAGCGATCGACGGGAAGCAGATGCCGAGGCATACTATCTTTTCGTTTTCATCAAGTATCAACGCGACGTATTTTAAGTCGATGATCATTTTGAAATTGGCGATCATCATTTTTTTCATGCCGTCGGTAAAGGGGACCGTGCCGTAGATATTTTCATACCCCACGTCAAGCAGTTCAAAAAAGCCGTCGGCGTATTTTTTAAGGAAGTCGTTTACGCTCTTTGCCTTGCAAAAATGCAGATCGTATCTTTGCATTACGTAATCGGCGACTTTCTTTAAAGACCCGTCGTCTTCCTTAGGCGCGTAAATCATCGACTCGAGCCAGTCGACCTCTTTGACGTACCCCAGCGATTCGATATGACTTTGATAATAGGGCGCGTTGTACTGTTCTTCAAACGTTGAAAGGCGATCGAACCCTTCTATCAAAAGCCCCTCGCGCTCAAGATCGGAATAGCCGAGCGGGCCGCAAACCGTGTCCATGCCCCGCCGCGCCGCCCAGTCTTCAAGCGCGCCGAACAGCGCGCGGGTGACAAAAGGATCGTCTATCGCGTCAAATCTTGTAAAGCGGCAGCGTTTCTCGCCCGTTTTTTCATTTTAGGCGCGCTGGATTATGCCCGATATCCTGCCGACCGGTTTCCCTTCGTCGTAAGCAAGAAAGAAAACCGACTCGCAGGTATCGTTATAAACGTAATCCGGGCGGAATATCTTTTTTTCATCACCGTAAAGCGGCGGCACGAAATACGGATTATCCCTGTAAAGCTTAAGAGGAAAATCCAGAAATTCTTTACGCTGCTTTTTAGTTGTAACCTCAACAACCGTTATCATTCGGTCACCTGTGGATCGCGTGGAAGCACACCCCGACGGTATCGGGCCCGCAATGACTGCCCGCCGTAGGATTGACGTCCGCTAAAAGGACGTTCAGTTTTTCGCCGTATTTTTCACGCAGGATATCCGCTATCTGCCCGGCGATGCGCGGCGAATCCGCGTGACCGACTATAACGCGGTGGTTATACAGATCGTCGCCAAGTTCCTCTACGTAAGATATCAGCCTTTTGACGGCGTTGCTTCTTCCCGTCTCTTTGCCGACGCTTACCATCTTTCCGTTCTCATCCATAAATATAATGGGACGGATGCCGAGGATGGAGCCCATAGTGCCCGCGATACCGCTTACGCGCCCGCTCCTCGCGAAGAACTTGAGATCGTCGGCAAAGAAGTAGACGGCAAAACGGTCGACCTCGGTTTCAGCCCATTTCAACACTTCCTCGGGCGTTTTTCCCGCCAGGAACAGGTCGCCTATTTCCAATACGATATTAAGGCTTATTATGGTAATGCCCTTCGTATCTACTTCGTAGAACTTACGGTCCGGGTATTTTTCTTTGAGCGCGCTCACTGCGGTATCCATGGCGTCGAAGGTCGCTGTCATCGACCTTGAAAAATGCACGTAGAAAATATCGTTGCCCGCGGCAAATTCCGGCTCGAAAATCTCGGTATATTTTTCAGAGCTTATAGCGCTTGTGGTGGGCAGCGTACCCTGACGGAGCATCTGATAAAAATCGTACGCGTTGAAGGTTTCAAAATCTTCATAGGGAAAAACCGTCTTCCCGTTTGCGCAGTAGGGCATGCTTATAAGCTTGTAGCCGTATTTTTTTGCCTGTTCCGGAGTGATATCGGTATCGGTATCAGTAAAAAGAGTTATCATTTTTACACCTCATCTGATAATAAGTGTATAAGCGTAAATCGGCTGACCGCCGTTTATCATAATTATCTCGGTATCCGGGAACGCTTCCGTAAGGCGGCAGTCCAGCTCCGACGCAGCGTCCGCGGGCTGATCTTCGCCTACAAGCACGATCACGACGTCGGGGGGCGTTTCCATGCCTTTCAACAGCTTAAACGCCGCTTCGTTCTCACTTTTTTCGGCAAGCAGGATACGGTCCCGATCAAAGCAGAGAAAGTCGCCCTCTCTGACCGTGACGCCGTCCTCCGTGCAGGACCGCGTCGCTTTGGCGACGTTGACCGTTCTGCTCATGCCGAACGCCTCTTCGAAGCAGCGCGTCAGCTCTTCCGGCGCCAGAGAATCGTCAAAAAACGAAAGCGCGTAATAGCAATGGCCGACGTCCCGTGAATTTATAACGGTCACTTTACAGAAATCACACATATCGGCGGCTTGCTTCGCCGCCATGAACGTGTTTTTGTGATTAGGAAACACGAATACCGTTTCGGCGTTGGCGCTGCGGATGCCCTGCAGTATATCCTGAGCGGACGGATTCATGCTTCTGCCGCCGTCGACCACTGTGCAGCCGGAGTTTTCGAGCATTTGCTTGACGCCTTCGCCGCACGCCGCGGCTACGATCCCGTATTTTTTCTTACTTTCAAATATCTCAAACTCGTTATCAACCGTCGACTCGGTATGCATAACGGTCATATTTTCTATCTTAAGGGTGAGGAACTCTCCGAAGCGGTGCGCCGCCGCGAGAACATCCTCGGGCCGGAAGGTATGTACGTGGACTTTTACGACGTTTCCCGTCTCAAAAATAACCACCGAGCTTCCGACGGAATCCAAATACTCTTTAAACGCGTCAAGCGAGAAAGGCTCGTTTCCCATGCGCTGAAGCAAAAACTCGGTGCAGTAGCCGAGCATCTCCTCATCGCCGCTCAATTCCTTTACCCGCGTTTTCGAAGCGGTGACGCGGGCGTCAGTTCCGCCCTTTAAAGCGCTTTTCATGCCTTCAAGGATACAAAGGAACCCGGCGCCTCCGGAATCGACCACGCCGGCGTTTTTCAGCACTTCAAGCTGTTCGGGAGTTTTTTTAAGCGCGTCTGCAGCGGCGGTATTCGCCCGCTCAAAAAGTGTCTCAAAATCCGACGGAGATTCTTTTTTGACATATTCAAAAGTTTCGCGCATAACGGTGAGGGTGGTGCCCTCTTTGGGAGAAGATACGGAGGCGTAAGCTTCGGATACGCCTTTTTCCATTCCGTCAATAAACCCTTTCGTCGTAACTTCTTCTCCGCGTTTTGAAAGGCAGTCGTTAAGTCCGTAGAAGAACCTTGACAGAATAACGCCGGAGTTTCCCCTTGCCCCGTAAAGCATGCCCTTTGACACGTTTTCGCAAAGAAGCGACAGGTCTTCTTCCTCTTCCGTTTCCGCGAGGCCGCTTTGAAGGGTCATCAGCATATTGTCGCCGGTATCGCCGTCGGGCACCGGAAAAACGTTAAGTTTATTTATTTGATCGCATTTTTCCTGCAATCGTCCCGACGCCCCGAAAAGGAGCGATCGGTATTTTACGCTGTTTATCGTTTCAGTCGTCATATTAAGCTATCCCTCTGTTTTACGCCGCGGTTTCCCTGCATGAAAGCGGAGAAATTCAAGCGCGGTCTTTTATACCGCGCCCGGCTGTTACTTTGTCGGTGTTTTCATGAATAAACTCCATGATGCTCCCGACGTCCGTGCCCAGCACTTCGCAAATACGGGCTATGACCGACAGCGAAACCTCTCTGTCGTGTATCAGTTTAGTCATTGTATTGGGCGAGATACTTATCCTGCGGCGAAGCTCTGCGCGAGTCATTTTTCTGTCGATCAACAGCTTCCAGAGTTTATTATAAGATACGGCTAACATACTTTCTCCTTTCGACATAGTTCGACATTTTCAGACCCAACGGAAAGTATTATATCTCTTTTTAACGTATTTTGCAACCGAATTTCGCAACATCGTGCGAAAAACTAACAGTAGCGCGGCCTTGTTTTATTTTACCGGACGGCAAGCCGGCAAGCATATATGGCCCGTTCCGTCAAGGAACGGATATCGTTAAAAAAGCACCGCCTTTGCGGTGCTTTTTTATGTGAAAATTATTCAAACGATACCGGCGTTATATCTCTTCAAAAAGGATAATATCAGTCGGTTGCCGACGCCATGATAACGGCAAAGCGGTCGAGTGTCTTGTCGTAAACCGTCAGGCAAAGCGCGCCCCACCACTCGTATCACCTCCGCGTATTCCGGATCCTTCGATCTTTTCCGCCCTTTCACCACTCAAGCCCCGCCCGGTCGTACGCCCGGTGAAGGTTGTTGTGTATAACGATATGGCAACGGCTCGCGTCATAATTGTCTACCGCGGGGTGCCCCGCTTCCGAGTTATTTGACGCATTCGCAAACGCCTTTTTTTGGTCGGGCTTGGAGAGTTTCGGATCGTACGCCGCAAGCACCGCGTTCCGGTTAGCTTCCTGAAAGGCGCGCAGATCCTCAAACTCATCCTCTATAATATTTTTTGCGAGTCTTTCCTTCAGGATCTCAGATAGTTCAGCAGAGATGAATACCGGAAATCCCCGCTCGGACCTTATACGCGTCCGCAGGTCCTGCGGCACCGGATAACGGTATGCTCCGCACAAATAACCGCCTTCCTTGAAGCCGAAGGTTTCCGCGTCGCGTTTGTCGCTACGTTTCATGAACCTGAATACAATAAAAGCGTTTCTCATGACGCTGCTCGTCGTAACCGTTTTGTGATAGACGCTGTAGCCCATATACCAATCGTAATGGTCATACGTCCAGCCGTCGTCGAGCATTTCCTGCTCAGGCTGCTCGGAAAAACGGTACTCGCGAAGCGTCATGATATTGCCGAAGGAGGAGGTGATATTGGCGTCAGATTCCCATTTGACAGACGTTATCCTGTACGGCGCGCCGGTGGCTTCCCACTCATACTCTTTTTTGTATGCAAGCAGCTCTCTGAACGCGATATCCCACAGCTGAAAGGGATATGAAACCATAGTTTCGCCGCTCTTTCCGTAATGGACGGTGTCATCGTCAATTGAAACGGGC
>JAFSVO010000018.1 GCA_017444965.1 Clostridia bacterium
GAGAGAAGCATAAGCTCTTCGGGCGAAAAGTCGTGAACGAGGCGGAAATCGGTGCATAGGGTCTCGGCCTCGCCCGCTTTCGACGTCCTCGTCGCCTCGGAGTACTCTATCTCGTACCCGAAGTCCATAAGGTCCAAAAGGTTTGCCTTGACCGCCTTGCGGTTTACCTTCATCGAGTATTCGCGCGCCAAAATGTCGGCTATCTGCTTTTGAGAGAGCCGGTGCTCCTCGTCCGAATACCTGCGCAGGATATCGAGGATATAGAGTATAAGAAGCTTCTTGGGCTGCTTTAAGTCGTTCATTTTCTGTCTCCTTTCTTGTCTTTAGGCGCGGTGTGAACTATCTGCGCCTGTCGCGGGCGCGTGCGCTCGATAAGCGCTTTTACGGCGTTTGCGTCTGCGTGGCCGCTCGTGTGGATATAGACCGTTTCTAACCTTAAAGACGCGCAGGTATCGAGGAAGTCTTTTACCTGCGGCTCGTCCTCGTACCCCTCCCACGTCGAATAGACGAGGGCGCCGCCTTCGAACGAGGTCTTTTCCGAGAGCTTTTTGAGGTATTCGCCCATAGACGCCCGAACAAACATAACGAAGGGCTTTTCGGCTATCCGCGCTTTGCCGAGGCGGCTTTTAAAGCGTTTAAGCACGGCGTAGGTCCGGCCGTTTCCCGTCGGGGTAAAAGCGTAAACGCCGGGGAAACCGGGACGGGGGATCTTTCCGCCCGCGGCTTCGGCGACGGAGGACAGAACGGGGTCTGTCAGCACTATCCGCCCGCATTTGCGCGCCGCCTTGTAGACGGTGACAAGGCGGTCTAAATTTGTCGAAGAGGAAAGAACGAAGACGGGCTTTCCCTCGCGTCTTAAAAACTCTGAAAGGAAGTCTTTTTCAAGCTCTCTTTCGGTTTTGGATATTCGCGCCGAGCCCTCGAGCGTGCCCTCGCGGATAAGAAGGTCGATATCCCGTGGCAGCTTACTTAACAGGGCGGGGAAGCTTTTTCTGCCGTTTGAGCGGAAGTCGCCCGTGTAAAGTATCCTTTTGCCGTACGCTTCGGCTAAAAGCATATAGCTGTCCGCCGCCGAGTGGTCGCATAAAAAGGGGGTCACGGTAATATCGCCGACAGTTACGGTCGCGCCGTCTTTTAAAAAGCCGCAAATTCGCGCGCCCTCGGGGAAATCGCGCCCCTGCGCCTCATTGTAAGCTTTCATTATCGCCGCCGCCTTTTTGCCCATATAGACGGGCACGCCGGGTATTATCTTGTCTATAAAGCCCGCGTGGTCTTGGTGGTAGTGGGTTATGAAAACTGCCGAGACCGGCTCGCCCGCGGTAAAAAGACCGGGCACCTCCGGCGGGGGCGCGTCGGGCGCGCCTTCCAGCTCCGTCCCGCAGTCGAAAATAACGCGGGCAGTATCCGTTTTGATCTCTATAATATTGCCGCCTAAGGTTTCGGGCTCTCTGTGATAATAGACTTCCGGCTCATTTGACATAAAAAAACACATCCTCTTTCTATATATAATACGAAAAAGGATGTGTCTTTTTTCGGACAGTTAGTGGGTGTTTTATTTTTTTGCTTTGATAAATACTTTTATAACGTATCCTTCACGCTTTTTTTCGGCGGCTTTTATTTTTATGTCTGAATATTTGAGTGAATTATTAAAATCTTCTTCGGTAGTGCTTGTGTAATACGGATCTTCCGTAAAATAAACGAAAACGAGACAGCATTTTCTTTGGTCGTTGGTTTTAGCGAAATATTTGTTTATGTTGTCAAGAAAAACGTATCTGTTGGCTATTTGGTAATAGTCTTTCATTAAAGGATCTTCGTTTTTTGACACGTTGTCGCCCGACATTTTGCCAAAGGTCTTTTCTATTGAGTTTACTATCTTTTTTCGGTTGTCTTCGTTATCTGAGCGACAGCCGGACGTGATCTCTTTAACGTTCGCTTTGGCTTCGAGCAGGATGATATCTCTTTTGTCTTTCGTTATTCCCAGAGCGTCCCAGTGAGGGCCTGACGAAGGCCAAAAGGAGCTTACGTCAAGATACGGGATAGCGAGCTTTTTGCGCGCTTCTTTACCGAGCATATATTCTTTGTTTTTTTCATCGGCTAACGGGGATATCCAGTCTATTTCCCCTAAGCCGATCGCTTTATTGAGTTCTTTAGGATATTCGTTTACGTATAACTGTATTTGCTTTTTGCTGCCCTTTTCTTCTTTTGCCATATCTTTTTCCTCCTTATTTATATTTATGGCTATATTATACAAAAACGCTTTGACATAAAAAAACACATCCTCTTTCTATATATAATACGAAAAAGGATGTGTCTTTTTTCGGACAGTTGACAAGAGATCAGAGCAAATGCTTATACAAAAGAAGAATAATTAGTTTTTATAACAGTATTTTTGTTTTATATCGCACTTAAACTCTTCTGTTGACTCAAGAGTTTTAGGAAATCTTACGGCGTATACA
>JAFSVO010000223.1 GCA_017444965.1 Clostridia bacterium
CGACTTAAAATCAGATCCTTTACGGCGTCGAATAAGCGCTAAAACCGCCGCGGGACCCGTAAAGCGAGTCCCGCGGCGTCTTTGTGATGTTGACAAAAGACAAAAAGAGCATTAAACTGTTAATCGAGGAGGTTTTTGTACTCCTCCGCGACTTGGTTCAAAGCGTCCGTGTCAAGATGCGGGCGTATCACGGCTTCAATCGCTTTATGCTTTTCCTTCGCGGCGCCGTATTTTTTGCGCGCGGCGCAAAGAAGCTCGGCTTCAAGCTTCTTTAAAAGCTTAAGCTCATATTTGCACGCCGCCGCCGCGTTTTTGTCGATATAAGAGGTCTCGCGGACGACGCGCGCCCGCGGCCCGTCGTATCTGCACAGCTCGTCGCTCGTAACAAAAGCGAGCCCGAGCGCCGGCAGTATGATATGGCGCGTTTTTAAAGGATCTATGGGGGACGGGCAGACGTAACAGTCTGTTCCTCGGAATCCCTCTTTAAGTATTTCAAAAAATCCGTCGGCAAGCCCGAACGAGTCCTCGACGACCGTTATCCGGCTTGCAAGTTCGCTTACTGTCCCGGTAAGGCATTTTACGCCTTCCGCGCAAAGCGAATCGATAAAGCGGAAGCGGGTCTCGCCCCGCGGGTTTTTGACGCGCTTTAAGATACCGTCCGCGCGTTTTAAAAACCTGTCTCCGCGAAAGGCGGTAAGCAAAAGCGCCCTCGCGGCGTCGCGGGCGTCGGCGGCCGCCGCCGTAAGCGCGTAAGCCGCGTCGTAATCCTTTTTTATGCCCTCGCGAAGCCGCGCAAGCTCTTCTTTATGCGGGCTTAAGTCGCAGTTCGGCATAAGCACGTATTTGCCCGCGACCGTCGGCTCGCAGACGTGCGGCGCGGTGCCGTCGAATATCGCGGCTTTTCCGGCTATCACGCCGTCTAAAGACGCGTGGTCGGATGAGCAGAGTATGCGCTCGCGCCCTTCGCGCATAAGGGTTTTTAAAAAGGTGGATTTGCCCGAGCCGGACGTCCCTTTCACGACCGACACGTCGCGCCCGTCCCGAACCGTGTCAAAAAGCGAATAAAAGCCGTTTCTTGTGTTTGCGCCCATAAAAAATGAGATCATTTATATCCCTCCGTTTACCGTATTATACGCGGGGGGACAAGTCAAAGGTGCGTATTATGTCGACGAAGATCGAAAAAATAATCGAAAGAAACAACGAAATAGAAAATCTTTTGGCGCTCCCCGAGTACTATACGAGCGCGGAAAAGTCAGCGCCTCTTTTAAGGGAAAAGGCGGCTCTCGCGCCCGCCGTCGAAAAAAAGAAAGAGATAGACGGGCTGAACATAAAGCTTTCGGAGCTTCGCGAGCTTTTATCCGACCCCGACCTTTACGCGCTCGCGAAGGAAGAGGAAAAGGAAGCGCTTGAAAGAATCGAAAAGCTTGAAAAAGAACTGTCGGATATCTTAGACCCCGCCGACGGCGAAGACGACAAAAGCGTCATAGTCGAAATTCGATCGGGCGTCGGCGGAGAGGAAGCGGCGCTTTTCGCGGCGGATCTTTTAAGAATGTACACGATGTACGCCGAAAAGTGCGGGCTTGCGCTGGACGTTATGAATATAAACGAGACCGAGCTTTCGGGGATAAAGGAAGTCACGTTCGAGGTAAGCGGCAAAAACGCCTTTAAACGATTTAAGTTTGAAAGCGGAGTGCACCGCGTTCAGCGCGTGCCCGATACCGAAAGCTCGGGCAGGATACACACCTCGGCGGTCACCGTCGCCGTGCTCCCCGAGCCGACCGACGTCGAAATAGAGATAAATCCCGAGGACCTTCAGATAGACACCTACCGCTCCGGCGGCGCGGGCGGTCAGCACGTAAACAAGACCGAAAGCGCGATAAGGATAACCCATATCCCCACGGGCACCGTCGTAGAGTGCCAGGACGAGCGTTCGCAGTATAAGAATAAAGACAGGGCGATGAAGATACTTCGGTCGCGTCTTTACGAGCGCAAAAAGGAAGAGGAAGAAAACAAAAGGGCAGACGCCCGCCGTTCGCAGGTCGGTTCGGGCGACCGTTCGCAAAGGGTCCGCACGTATAATTTCCCGCAGGGAAGGGTGACCGATCACCGCGTAGGTCTTACCCTTCACAAGCTTGACAGGGTAATGGACGGGGACCTTCTCGAAATAAACGAAGCTCTTATAAACGGAGAGAAAAATGAAGACTTTGATTCTTGACGGAAAAAACGAAAAGGATATGGCGCGCGCCGCGCTTATAGTGATGGGCGGCGGCCTTTGCGCCATGCCCACCGAAACGGTCTACGGGCTCGCGGCGGACGCGCTTGACAAGGAAGCGGTAAAAAGCATCTTCGACGCAAAGGGCAGGCCGCAGGACAACCCGCTTATAGTGCATATCTGCAGCGTAAGACAGCTTTCGCTTCTTTGGGAAAGCGTGCCGGAAAAAGCGCTTAGGCTTTCAAAGGCGTTCTGGCCGGGGCCTCTTACCATGGTTTACAAAAAAAGCGCCGCCGTACCCGACGAGGTCACGGCGGGCCTCGATACGGTAGCCGTACGTATGCCCTCGCATAAGGTCGCGCTCGAGCTTATAAGGCTTTCGGGAACGCCTCTCGCGGCGCCCTCCGCCAACCTTTCGGGCAAGCCATCTCCCACACGCGTAAGCCACGTTAAAGAGGATATGGACGGCAGGATAGACTGTATTCTGGACGGCGGCGAATCGTCGGTCGGCGTCGAGTCTACAGTCGTCGATATGACGGGGGAAACGCCCCGTATACTCAGACCCGGCGCGATATCCGAAGAGATGATAGCCGAGGTTTTAGGCGCCGCCGAGACCGATCCCGCCGTCACGCGAGGCGTAAAAGACGATGAAACGCCGAGATCTCCCGGGATGAAATACCGCCATTATGCGCCGTCATGCCCGGTAACGCTTTTCTGCGGCGCGCCGGATGACACCGTAAAAGCTCTGCTGAAAGCCGACGAAAACGCGTCCGCTTTAGTGTTTGAGGAATACTTAAAAGAAGCGAAGGCTCATTTTAAAAAGGCTGTTTCATTCGGCGAAAGCTGGGACCACGCCGAGCATACGAAAAGGGTCTTCGCGGCCCTGCGCGAGCTAGACGGGAAGGGCGATATATTCATCCAGGCGCCGAGAGAGCTCGGGTGCGAGGCGGCTGTCACGAACCGCCTTAAAAGAGCCGCCGGCTTTTCTGAAGTCAGGTGCACCGAACATACCGTGATAGGCGTTACGGGAAGATCGGGAAGCGGAAAAGGGTACGTTTCGCTCAAGCTTTCGGAAGAGCTTTCTCTCGCGTATTTTGACGCGGACGCGGTTTATAAAAAGCTGCTCACGGAAAACGGCGATATGAAAAAAGCCGTGCTCGACGCTTTCCCCGATTGCGAATCTGAGGGTGAGATCGACCGTAAGGCTTTGGGCGCCGTCGTTTATAACGATTTAGAGAAAAAGCGCCTTTTAGAGTCGCTCACGCATCCTTACGTAAAGCGCGAAGCGGAAAAGTTCATAAAAGAAAATAACGGCGCCGTAATAGACGCGCCCCTTTTGTTCGAGAGCACGATAGACCGCCTCTGCACGCTGACCGTCGGCGTTTACTGCGAAGACGGGACCTCTCTTTCACGCATACTCGCGCGCGACGGCATAACGGGCGAGCTCGCTTCTCTTCGCCTTTCGGCTCAGCCGCCCGTGTCATTTTACCGTGAGAGATGCGATATAATGATAAAAAACGAAAAAGAGCCCGAGCTTTCCGCGCTTATAAAAAAACTGATTTAAAGTAAAAGAATAAGGGCATAATAGCCCTATGAACGAAAAAGAAATACATTGTCTGACCGTAATAGGTCAGATAGAGGGGCACGTTGAACTGCCCTCTCAGACAAAGACCACGAAATACGAGCACGTCATCCCTCAGCTTACGGCGATAGAGGAAAGTCCCGAGATCGCGGGACTTCTCGTCATACTCAACACGGTCGGCGGAGATATCGAGGCGGGGCTTGCGCTCGCCGAGCTTATCGCCGGGATGAGCAAGCCCACCGTATCGCTCGTTCTGGGCGGCGGACACTCGATAGGCGTGCCGCTCGCCGTCGCGGCGAAAAAGTGTTTCATAGCGCCGACGGCGTCTATGACGCTTCATCCCGTAAGAATGTCGGGGACCATTTTAGGCGTGCCACAGACCGTATCGTATTTTGAAAGGGTGCAGGAGCGGATAATAAGCTTCGTGACCGCGAATTCCCGCGTTTCGCCCGAAACCATGCGCGAGCTTATGATGAAGACGGGCGAGTTGTGCGGAGACGTCGGATCCGTCGTATACGGAGAGCAGGCGGTAAAGCTCGGCTTGTGCGACGCGGTGGGAGGGCTGTCCGACGCTCTTTCGAGCCTGCACGGAATGATAAACGACAACTGTAATGAAAAAGGAGAAAACAATGCCTGA
>JAFSVO010000224.1 GCA_017444965.1 Clostridia bacterium
CTCTCTTACGAGCGTGACTATCCCCGACAGCGTGACGAGTATAGGGGGTTCTGCGTTCTATAATACCGGATATTATAATGATTTTTCCAACTGGGAAATCGGCGTTCTTTATATTGGAAAACATCTGATAAAAGCAAGGGACTATCTTTCCGGCGCGTATGCTGTCAAAGCCGGCACGAAGACTATAGCCGATAATGCGTTCTATAAATGCACCTCTCTTACGAGCGTGACGATCCCCGACAGCGTGACGAGCATAGGGAGTGACGCGTTCAACGGCTGCGCCAAACTTACGAACATAACCATACCGGACAGCGTGACGAGTATAGGTGATTGGGCGTTCTCCAGCTGCACTGAACTTACGAGTATAACTATCCCCGACAGCGTGACGAGCATAGGGGGTGGTGCGTTTCATAATACCGGATATTACAATAATTCTTACAGATGGGAAAACAGCGTGCTTTATATCGGAAATCATTTGATAAAAGCAAGAGATACGCTTTCCGGCGCGTATGCGGTCAAAGCCGGCACAAAGTCGATAGCTGATTATGCGTTCTCCGGATGCGCCTCACTTACGAGCGTGACTATACCCGGCAGCGTGACGAGCATAGGGAATTCTGCATTCTATAACTGCACCGGGCTTACCGACGTATACTGCGGCGGCTCGCCTGAGAGTTGGGCGCAGATAGCGATAGGCTCGGGTAACGACAAGTTTACGCATGCTTCGGTACACTTCGTGCCTGAAAGCGTAGCCGTAAACACTCTTCCGACAAAAACAGATTATTTTACGGGCGAAACGCTTGACGTTACGGGACTTACGCTTACCGCGACCTACGCCGATGAAAGCACAATGACGTTAACGGACGGCTTTGAATGCTCCGCCGTCGATACCTCGGCCGCGGGCGTAAAAACGGTGACCGTGACTTATGAGGGCAGGGAAACCTCCTTTGAAATAACCGTAAAGGAGCCCGAGATCGTTTCGATATCGGTCAACACTCCGCCCGAAAAGCTCAAATATTTCAAGGGCGAAGAGCCCGACTTTACCGGGCTTACGTTGACCGCGGCATATGACGACGGCAGCAGAGATACGCTGTCCGAGGGCTTTGTCTGCGCGCCGCTCGACACGCGGACGGCGGGGGTGAAGGCAGTCCCGGTCACATACGGCGGGTTTGAGACGACCTTCGACGTCAAGGTGTCGGGCAGCGACTCGGTAATAATAGAGCTTTCCTCCCTTCCCGCAAAACTCACTTATCTTGAGGGACGCGAAGAACTTGACGTGACGGGCGGAACGCTGCGCATAATCTTTAAAGACGACGATCCGCAGACGATACCTTTAACGGCGGATATTGTCACGGGCTTTGACAACACGAAGCCGGGCGCGCAGACGCTGACCGTCTCATTCCTCGGCGACACGGAGGACTTTGAAATAACGGTAACAGCGAAAAGTCTTACAAGCATAAGCGTAACGACTCTTCCGGAAAAGCTGACTTATCTTGAGGCGAAAGATGAACTTGACGTGACGGGCGGCGTCGTGACTCTGTACTATGACAACGGATCGCAGGAGGATACAGACCTGACGCTCGACATGGTGACCGGTTTTGACAACACGACAGCAGACGCGCAGACGCTGACCGTGACTTACGGGGGCAAGACTGCGACCTATGAAATAACGGTGATCACGAAATCTCTTACAAGCATAGCGGTCACGACCATGCCTTCAAAGCTTAACTACCTTGAAGCAAAAGACGCGCTTGACGTATCGGGCGGCGTAATTACGGTGCATTACGACAACGGCACGCAGGCGGACATCCCGATGTCGACAAATCTGATATCCGGCTTCGACAACACGCAGGTAGGTACACAGACGCTTACCGTCACTTACGGCGGGAAAACGGCGACTTTTGATATAACCATAACGCCCAAAAAGGTTAAAAGCATTTCCGTCACCCGTCTGCCCTTTAAGACGGCGTACCTCGTTAACGAAGAGGATCTCGACCCCGAGGGCGGCGCTCTGACGGTCAAATACGATAACGACACACAGGAAGAGATACCGCTTAAAGAAGCTTCTTTTTCCGGATTCAGTAATACCGCGACGGGCGCGAAGACTATCACGGTGACCTACGGCGGTAAAATGACCTTCTTACAGATAAGGATAGTCGCGGCGCTTTCGTGGGAATATGAGGTCACCGAGAATACGTTTACGGTATCCGAAGCGCCTGCTAAGGGCGTGCTTTACGCCGCGTTCTACAACGGCGGAAAGCTTAAGACGGTAAAAGTCATTACTCCGAAAGAGGCGGCGGATATACCCGCGGGCTCCGAAACGGTAAAGGTCATGGCTCTGTCGGGCGACGCCCTGCCTCTCTTTGAGGCGCTTTCGGCAAACGTGCCGAATAATTGAAAGCCGCTCTTCTGAATAAACCGTATAATACTTTCCGTTCCTTCTTGCAAGGCGGGAGCGGAGAGTTAAAAAAATACGGGCAAGGAAAACCTTGCCCGTATTTTTGCGCTTGCAAGACAAAGTGAATATTCACTGAAAATTCACTCATCAAGGTGAAAATTCATCAAATATTCACTCGTCAAGGTGAATATTCACTGAAATTCACTTGACAAAGTGAATTTTGAGAGTATAATATAATACAGAAACGTAATTGGAGGGCGCGTATGAGATTCGAAACGGAAGATCTTGAGTTTAAATCCCGGTTCACGGAAGACCTTTATAAAGAAGTCGTCTCGTTTGCTAATACGAACGGAGGAACAATACTGATCGGCGTAGATAACGACGGCAAAGAGGTCGGGCTTGAAAACGCGGACGGCGAACGTCTGCGCGTAACGAACGGTATACGCGACGCGGTTATGCCCGACGTCACAATGTTCGTTAAGTATGCCGTGCAGAAAAACGGAGTTTTAAAAATAACGGTAAACGAGGGACCGAACAAGCCGTATTATCTGAAAGAAAAGGGCTTAAAGCCGAGCGGCGTTTACGTCCGTCAGGGTACGTCGAGCGTGCCCGCGTCGCCCGAGCTTATCCGCCGCATGATAAAGGAAAGCGACGGCGACGTTTTTGAAAGTATGCGCTCGCTTGAACAGGAGCTTACCTTCAAAGCGGCAAAAGAAGCCTTCGACCGTTACGGCGTCGCGTTCGGAAAGGAAAAGTATCGCGCGCTCGGAATAATCGATAACGGCATATATACAAATCTCGGGCTGATACTCTCAGACCAGTGCCCCTACACCGTGAAAACGGCGGTTTTCGACGACGCAGAGCGCACCGTGTTCCGCGACAGTAAGGAGTTCGGCGGCTCAATATTCAAACAGCTTGAAGATTCCGTAAACTATCTGGCGCTGTGCAACAAAAAAAGCTCGGTGATAAAGGGCGTGCTTCGCACGGATACCCGGGATTATCCGGAAGAGGCGATACGCGAAGCGCTTCTTAACGCGCTCGTGCATCGCGATTACAGCTTCAGCGGCAGTATAATCATAAACGTGAACGATAATAAAACGGAGTTTATCTCTTTGGGCGGATTGCTTCCCGGTCTGACGACGGACGATATTAAACTCGGTATATCTCAGCCGAGAAATAAAAAGCTTGCGGACGTGTTTCACCGCTTGCGTCTGATAGAAAGCTACGGGACCGGGATCAGAAGGATATATAAGCTGTATGAAACCTGCCCTTTAAAGCCTGAGATAGACGTATCAAACAGCGCTTTCAAAATGGTTTTGCCGAATATGAACGCGGTTGCCGAATTGTCATCGGTCATAGAGGACGACAGGTCACAAACGTTAACTCCGCAAATGTTCAAAGTGTTGGAGTATATAAGAAGAAAAGGGTATATAACCGACAAAGAGATTGAAGAACTGCTTGAAGTAAAGAAAACGAGGGTTTTTAACCTCACAAAAAAGATGAAGGAACTGGGTCTTATCAAAACGGAAGGCAGAGGAAAAGACAAAAGGCATTTAATGGAGAAATAATCGGAAAGAGGTGCAGATATGGGAAAATACATTCCGGTACTTATCGCGCTGGCGGCTTTGGCGGCGCTCGCGCTGCTGCTTACCTGCTGCGGCGAAAAAGAGAAGAGCGGCCCCCCGGACAAGGCGCAGGATACGGCGGACGCGGGCTATAAGCAGATAACGCAGGAGGAAGCCGCTTTAATGATGCAAAAAGACGACGGGCACATTATAATTGACGTGCGGCGTCAGGACGAGTTCGACGGCGGGCATATACCGGGCGCCGTGTGCATCCCGAACGAGAGCATTGGTACGGATATGCCCGAAGGGCTGCCCGACCTTGAACAAATAATACTCGTCTACTGCCGCAGCGGGCGCAGAAGCCGCGAGGCGTCGCAGAAGCTCGCCGACATAGGTTACACGAACGTGTACGAGTTCGGCGGCATAATCGACTGGAAGGGCGAGGTCGTAAAAGACGATATCCCCGACCTGCCGAAGCTTTCGTGCGTGCTCGTTATAGACGCGGGCGACAGAAAGATATACGCGGGGTTTGAAGACAACCCCTCCGCCGCGGCGTTTAAAGAAAAGCTGAACGAGGGGCCTGTAACGGTCGCGCTTTCCGACTACGGCGGCTTTGAAAAGGTCGGCGAGCTTCCATGGACCCTTCCCGCAAGCGACGGGGAGATAACGGCAGAGCCCGGCGATATCATACTTTATCAGGGCAACAGGATATGCTTCTACTACGGCGAAAATACCTACAACTTTACCCGTATCGCGAAAACGGGCGGAGCTATGGCGGAAAGCATGAAAGAGGTCTTCGGCGGCGAAAACGCGCCCGCGCAGGTAACGCTTTATCTCGAATGGGGCGAATGAGCGCACGGTAAATAAACAGGAAAAGAGGAAATAAAAATGAAGTTCGAGCCTATCGTACAGTCGCTTTTAGACACCGACCTGTATAAATTCAATATGGATCAGGTCATTTTCCACCGCCACACCGACCTTTGCGGGCAGTATTATTTCAAGTGCCGCAACGAGGGCGTAAAGTTCACCCCCGAAATGGCACGCGAGATAGAAGAGCAGACCGACCATCTCTGCACGCTGACCTTTAAAGAAGACGAGCTCGCGTATCTTCGCTCTATAAGGTTTATAAAAAAGGATTACGTCGAATTTCTGCGCCTCTGGCACCCGATAAGAGATTACGTTCATATCTCGCTGACGGATGAAGGCGAACTGCAGGTCGTCGTAGACGGCCCGCTTTTCTCGGCTATGCAGTTTGAGATATATCTTTTAGAGATAATCAACGAGGTCTACTTCCGCATGAGCTTTGATTACGGCACCTTGAGAAAGTCGGCGGAAGAGCGCTTGAGCGCCAAAATAAAGGGCATGAACGACGGCACTTACACCTTCAAGTTCGCCGAGTTCGGCTGCCGTCGCCGCCTTTCGCGCGAGTGGGAGGACGAGGCGGTCAGACGGTTCGTTCACGAGACGAAAAACTGCGTCGGCACGTCGAACGTGTACCTTGCTAAAAAGTACAACGTGACGCCGATAGGCACATACGCGCACGAGTTCGTGCAGATGTATCAGGGCATAGACTCTATACCCCTCGCGTACACCAACCACTACGCCATGCAGTACTGGTACGGCGAGTACCGCGGCGACAACGGCACCGCGCTTACCGACACGGTGACGACCGACCTTTTCCTTTTAGACTTCGACCGCGCCATGGCGAACAACTACACGGGCGTGCGGCACGACAGCGGCGACCCCTACGCGTGGGGCGAGAAAATGATAAAGCATTACGAAAGCTACGGGATAGACCCGAAAACCAAGCTTCTTCTGTTCAGCGACAGCCTCGATTTCGACCGCGCGCAGAAGCTTTACGACTATTTCAAGGATAAAACCAAGGTATCCTTCGGCATAGGCACCTTCGTTTCAAACGACACGTGCGAAACGCCGCTGAACATAATAATCAAGCTTCAGTACGTCAACGGCAGACCTGTCGCGAAGCTGTCCGACTCGCCCGGTAAGGCGATGTGCCGCGACGGCGAGTATCTCGAATACTTAAAGCGCTCGGTCGCGTTCAGGATAGACAGAGAGAAAAACAGAGAGTAAGGGGGCGCGAATATGAAAAAAGCGTTTAAAATTACGGCGGCGCTCCTCGCGGCTCTTTTGCTCGCGCTCCTTTTCGCCGCGTGCGGCGAAAAGGCGGAAGAGCCGTCGGAGGACGACGAGGAGCAGGTAAGAGCCGTTATAGCGGAATGCGAGACGGCGTGCAGGGCGCTCGACTTGGAGGGTGTTCTGAAAACGCTCGATCCCAAGATACAAAAAGCGGTAAAGAGCACGGGCTTGTTTTCCGCGATCTCGTTTGAAAACTTTGCGGGGCTGTTAGGACTCGATGAAGATATAGACGGTGAGGAACTTAACGGCGCTCTCAGCGTTATCGAGATCGAAATAACCGAGGTAAAACTGAGCGGCGCGAAGGCGACGGCAAAGGTCACGGCAAAAGCCGATCTCGGAGAAGGCGGCATTACGGTAAAAACAGACGTAAAATGCAAAAAGACTGACGGCAAATGGTATATCACGGGCATTTTGCTCGATAAAAAGGAAGGGTAAAGGGCGCTTAGATGAAAGAACAGGAGTTTTTAATAAAGTCGTCCGTGGACGGCACGCTTCAGCCCTCGCTGTTTTTTAAGGCGGGCGAAGGACGGCCGCTTCTCTTAGGGCTTCACACGTGGAGCTACGGGCGGCGCAACCAGATAGAAAATATGCTTCCGCTCTGCGAAAGGAACGGCTTTTCGCTCCTTCTGCCCGAGTTTCGCGGTCCTAATCTGATTTCAAACCCGCAAAAGCGGGACGCATGCGGCTCGGACAAGGCGATAGGCGACGTGCTTGACGCGCTCGACTACGTTATCGCAAACGAGGGCGTCGACGCGCAAAACGTATTTCTTTTAGGGCTTTCGGGCGGGGGATACATGTCGCTTATGACGGCGGCGCGCGCGCCCGAGCGGTTCCGCGCCGTCGGGGCGTACGTTCCGATAACCGACCTTTATAAATACTCTTTGCAGAACGCGGATTACGCGCCGCATGTGCGCGCCTGCTGCGGAGACGATAAGGAAGAGATGTTAAAGCGCTCGCCTGTGTCATACGTTGACGGTATAGCGCGCGCGAACCTTAAGATATTCCACGGCAAATTCGACCCCGTCGTGCCCGTGTCGCACAGTTTGGAGCTTTTCGCGGCGGTGCATGAAAAATACCCGCGCTCGCGCGTGTTCCTCGATATTTTCGACGGCGGGCACGAGATAGATATGAAGCAGGCGGAATACTGGCTTCTGTCGCAGTATAAAGAAACGGAAAAAACTGCCGTTACGGGCTGAAAAGGAGATAAATATGGAAAAATACGCTTCTTTCAAGCACATGGCGCCGAAAGCCCTTTTCGGGAACGGCGTGCGCGCCACGGGAAACGCGCGCCACAGATACCTTTCGCGCGAGGCGGCGCGAGAGTGCATGGTGCTTCTGAAAAACACCGGCGGCGCGCTGCCCCTTAAAGGCGGCAAGGTCGCCCTTTTCGGCAAGAATTCATACGAGCTTATCGCGGGCGGCGGCGGCTCGGGCACCGTTACGACCGAGTACAAGGCGAGCCTTTACGACGGCTTTTCGGATAAAGAAAAAGAAGGGAAAATATCCCTATTCAAGCCCCTTTCACGCTTTTATCTTGACAAAGCCGACGCCTTCCGTCAGACGGCGGGCGAAAAGGTTAAATATATTTACGCGAAAGAGCCGACGCCCCCGAAAAAACTCATCTCCGACGCGGCGAAGGCGTGCGCCGCCGCCGTTATAACGATAGGCAGATACAGCCGCGAGGGCGGCGACAGAGAGGCCTCACCCGGCGACTATTACCTCGGCGAGGACGAGATAAAGCTTATAAACGCCGTGTGCGAGAGCTTTTCGGACATAACGGTCGTTCTGAACATAGGCAGCGCGATTTGCTGTGAAGAGCTTGAAAAGAATAAGAATATAAAGGCGATACTCTGCGCGTGGCAGCCGGGAATGGAGGGCGGATACGCCGCCGCCGATATTTTATGCGGCGACGCCGATCCCTGCGGCAAGCTGGTCGATACGTTCGCGAAGGACTATAAATATTATCCATCGGCGGCGGACTACAAAAAGTCGCCTTTGTATATGGACTACACCGAGGATATTTACGTCGGTTACAGGTATTTTGAAACGATACCGAAAGCCGCCGACAAGGTAAGATACGAGTTCGGCTTCGGGCTTTCTTACACGACCTTTGATATAAAGGGCGTTTTGGCGGGCGAGGAGGACGGGTATATCACCGTCGCCGCAACTGTCACGAATACCGGAAAATACGACGGGAAAGAGGTAGTTCAGCTTTATCTGTCGGCGCCGCAGGGGAAACTGGGAAAGCCCGCGCGCGAGCTTTGCGCCTTTAAGAAAACGAAGCTTTTAAGACCGGGCGAAAGTCAGGCTTTGGCTTTAAGATTCAAGCTTTCCGACTTCGCTTCCTTTGACGATTTAGGTAAAATCAAAAAATCGGCTTACGTTTTAGAGAAGGGCGAATATTCCCTTTACCTCGGCGCGTCGGTGAGAAAGTGCGAAAAGCTCGGCTTTTCGGTAAAGCTTTCAAAGGATATTATCTGCGAAAAGCTGACTTCAAGGTGCCGCCCGTTCGAGCTTAAGCGCCGTATGCTTTCCGACGGCAAGTATGAAAAACTGCCGACGGGCAAGGTCACTTTCGGCTTCGATAAGCATAAGCCGCTCGGCGGCAGGGCGCCCAAAGATACGCTTTATTTCGAGGACGTAACGGAAGATCATATAAACGACTTTATCGCGCAGATGACCGACGAAGAACTTATTCACATGGTCTCGGGCACGCCGAACAGGACTTATACGGACGATTCCTGCTTCCCGGGGCTTGCGCGGCTTCACGTGCCGGACGTGCCTACGGCGGACGGCCCCGCAGGGCTTCGCATAGAGCCGAGGTTCGGAAACGTGTTCACGACCTCTTTCCCCGTGGCGACGGCGCAGGCGTGCTCTTGGGACCCCGAACTTGTCGAAAGGATAGGCGCGGCGGGAGCAATAGAGGCGCGCGAAAACAACGTCGGCATATTCCTGACGCCCGCGCTTAATATCCACCGCGACCCGCTCTGCGGCAGGAACTTCGAGTATTATTCCGAGGACCCGGTCATAGCGGGCACAATGGCGGCGGCGCAGGTGCGCGGGATACAGTCGCAAAAGACGGCGGCGTCGGCAAAGCATTTCGCCGTAAACTCAAAGGAAGACGACCGCTTCCACTGCGACAGCCGCGTGTCCGAAAGGGCGCTTCGCGAGATATACTTAAAGGGCTTTGAGATATGCGTCAAGACGGCTCAGCCGTGGACGGTCATGTCGTCTTATAACGTATTAAACGGAGTGCATACGTCCGAAAGCCGCGATCTTTTGCAGGGCATACTGCGCGGCGAGTGGGGCTTTTCCGGCATGGTGACGTCCGACTGGAACGGCCCCGACAGGAACCAGGTGAACGAGGTGCGCGCCGGAAACGACGTGCGTATGAGCCGCGGCTTCCCCGAAAAGCTCGCGGAGGCGATGGCGTCGGGCGAACTGAAACGCGCCGACTTCGAGCATTGCGTGAAAAGAACGCTGCTTACCTATTTGAAGCTGTACAACGATTGATACTGCGCCTTCGGCGCAGGTCGATATATGCTTCGCATTCGATATACGGTCTTCGACCGTTCGATATATGTTTTCATATTCCCGCTTTCGCGGGGATATGAAACATTCGATATATTTCGCATTCGCGAAATGAGAAACGGGGAGCAAGAAATAAATGTACAGATACGAAACCCATTTACACACGGCGCCGGCGAGCAAATGCGCGCGCGCGACGGTGCGCGAATCGCTTGAGTTTTACAAAAGAGCGGGCTTTGACGGCGTCTTTATAACCAACCACTATTTAGACGGCAACCTCGGTATGGACGAAAGCGAGCCGTTCGATAAAAGGATAAAGTTTTATTTCGACGACCTAAACGAGGGGCGCGCGCTCGCGAAAGAGATAGGCATAAAGGTATTCGCGGGCGTAGAGCTGACGTACGGCGGCACAGACTTTCTCATTTACGGTATCCCCGACGAATGGTACGCCGCCCATCCCGAAATACTTCGTATGGAAAAGACGGAGGAGCTGCCGCGTCTTATGGAAGAGGGCGCTTTGATAATTCAGGCGCACCCCTTTCGCGAAGCGTCGTATATAGACCATATCCGCCTTTATCCGCGCCACGTCCACGGCGTCGAGATAATTAACGCCTGCAGGAAAGACATAGAAAACGAGATGGCGCGCATTTACTGCGAAAAATACGGGCTTCTGCCCTTCGCGGGGTCGGACAATCACGTCGCCGCAAAGCGCGCGCGCCTCGCGGGGCTTGAGTTCCCCTATCCGATAGAAGACGAACGCGGGTTTATCGACGCCTTTTTCAAAGGCGACGGAAATATATTCACGATAAACCGCGAAAACGAAGTTGATAAATGAGAAAGGCGGGTAGTTATGGAGTTTAAGGAAGTCGTAAAAAGGCGCTATTCGTGCAGAAAGTTTTCGGACGAAAAGATACCCGAGGAAAAGCTTACCGCCGTTTTGGAGGCGAGCAGAGCCGCGCCGACGGCGAAAAACCTTCAGGAGCAGCATATTTACGTTTTAAGGTCAAAGGAGGCGCTTGCCGCCGTCGATCAGGTCACGCCCTGCCGCTTCGGCGCGCCTGTCGTCCTGCTCACGGCGTTCGATAAGACGAACGTCTACACTTATCCCGGCGGGAAGCACAGCTCCGGCATCGAGGACGCGACGATAGTCGCGACCCATATGATACTCGCCGCCACCGACGAGGGGCTTGATACCTGCTGGGTAAACCGCTTCGACCCCGAGGCGCTCGCCGAAAAGCTGGGTATTCCCGAAAATGAAGAGCTGCTCGCCCTCTTCGCCATAGGCTACGGCGCTCCGGACGCCGCGCCGAGCGCCTATCACGCGAGCAGAAAGCCCCTTTCCGAAACGGTGTCTTATCTGTAATAATATAAAAAGCGCCGCCGTTGAAATCAATATTTCAACGGCGGCGTTTATTTTCGCTTATTTGCGCATTTTTCCGGCGAGGGCGCGCAGGCGTTTGTTAAGCTCGCGGGCGTCGTCAAGCAGGTCGTAAACTCCGTCCTCGGACAGGACGCCGCGGGGCATGTCTTTGGGGAAAGCGCCCCTTTCGTCAAGCTCGAAGTGACGCCGCCACTCGGGGCTTTCGTAATAGGCGGCGAGGGCTTTCAGCTTTTCGGGCGCGCCCTCAAAATCGTCGAGCGCCGCGGAAAGCGCCTTTACCGCGGACAGGCACTCGTTATAAAGCGCCTCTTTTTCGGAGACGGCGGTCAAATCTTCTTTTTTCATATTATCACGGCAGAACGGGGGTAAAGTGCTCGGCGTTATAGATATCGCGGAAGAGGTACATCGCCGAGCAGCGGGAGGCGTCGACCGTCACGTCCGAGACCTGCTCGCGCCCCGTGTAGGTATGAGCGTCGCCCCACATATAGCTGTCCTGATAGACGCCCGAATATGAATAGTAATCGCAGAGGTAGTCTATCCTGTCGCCCGGCTCAAGCTCGGTCAAGCCTTTGGGCGCCGTTTCGGTTTCGTTATTCTTATAGACGTATCTCGCGCCCGAAATATATCCCGAGCCGCCGCGGAAGGTTATTATCAGCTCGGCGCGGTCGCCGTTTAAGAGCACCGGCACTCTGCCCGAGATTATATCGCCGTCGTTTGACGTGCTTTCGTAGTAATAGGGGACTATCTGACCGTCTATGCCGACCCACGCGCCGTCGTATTCCGCTATAAGGTCGCCTTTGTCGTTAAAGGAAAAGACGTTGTCAAGCCCTAAATCGACGAAGCCCTCGCCGTCGTCGTAAAAGACGTTCAGGAGCAGGTCGTTTACAAGCTTCCAGTTGCTTTCGGGCATGCTGATAACGCTGTCATACCCGTCGCTTGTTATTTCAAGATACCTTTCGTCGAACTGATGCGCTTCGACAAAGTCGGAAATATCGCGCTGCTCTAAGCCGCCCGCGGAGAAGAGGAGCGAGCTTATATCCGAAAACGAAGACGAGGACGAGCCGAAGAGAGAGCCGATTATATCGGTAACGCCCGAGGACGAAACGGGGGAAGAGGGGGTAAACGAGCCCAAAAGATTCTGATATGAGGAAGAGCCGCCCGCAGACGCCGCCGTGCCCGTCGCCTCTACGCCCGCGAAGCTTGCGATACAGCGGGAATACTCGTCGTCTATGCCGATATCGTCGTAGGTTTTTACGGCGGTATTTACCTTTGAGGCGCGTTTATAGGGGAAATATATCGAAAGACCGTAAGAATTTGACATTTCGGAGGATACGCGGTTATATTTTACGGCGCCGAGAAGGGAATCGGCAAATTCCTTCGCCTCGTCGGTGTTAAGCAGCGCCGCGAAATGGACGGCGTCTATCTGGTCGATGGACGAAGAGGGCGAAAACTCGCGCGCGCCTACTCGGGCGTTAGAGACCGTCTTGTATTCGCCCTCTTTTATAAGCTCGCAGGTCGCGGAGGCGAAATCGGAAAACGCCTCGGGAGTAGTCTTTACAAGCTCGGAGAGGTCTATTACCGAAAGGGTCGCCTTCTGCCCGGGGCAGCGGGTTTGACAAACGCTTACAAAGTCGTCGGCTATCGCTTTGCCTATTTCGAGCGTGGGTTTCGCGGGGTCCTTCGAGAGGGAGGACACCCAGTCGGTGTAATACCAGCCGATGCCCGGCTCGGTCTCTTCCGACGCTATGAGGTAATCGGCGAAGTCGGAGAGCATAAGGGCGTTTTCGTATGTCGCCATAAGGCAGGCGTCGAAGCCGATGAAGTCAAACTTCACGCCGCCGTCGGAAAGCGCCTTCTTTATCCCCGAAAGGGACATTGAGCCGGAGGATACGTTTCTCTCGTCGTAGCCGAAGCCCGAAAGCGAGCCGCCGCCGTGATCCCAGAAGATAAGCATATTTCTGTTCGCGGGGTAATTTCCGGCGCAGTATTTTATAAACTTCGACAGGGTGTCGGGGTCGGTCATGGAAGTACGCCCCGCGTCGCGCTCAAGAGGTTTTAAAGAGCCCTGAGCTATCTTGTATATCTGGTTTACGGACTTTGATATGCCGCTCGTTTTCCAGCCTTTGCTGCCGCCCGTCATAACGATTATGTCGACTTTGTCGGAAAGGCTCGCTTTCGCCATTTCGGCAAGGTCGGCGCTTGCCATGCCGCTTTTAGATTCAAGGTCGGCGCCGCACATATAGACCATCATCGTAACGCGGTCGCGCCCGCCGCCGTATATCTGCGTATACTTTTCGCGCGCGGCGGAGGCGACGGTGCTGTCAAGCGAGCCGGAGTTAGAGCGCAGGGTCCACGCGCCCGTCGTCTGCGCAGGTACGGAATACGAGCTTTGAAGCCCCGAAAGAATGCTTCCGCCGGAGCCCACGCCGTAGTCGGAATAGTCGCCGCCGTCATAGGACGAGCCGCCGCCTAAAAGTCCGGAGAAAAGACCCTTGCCGCCGAATATGGCGATAAGGACTATCACGATTATTATAAGAATGGGGCTTATTTTAAGCCCTCCGCCGCTGCCGCCCGAGCGGTTGCCGCCGCCGTAGCCGCCGCCGGGGCCGCCCGAGCCGCCCGAGCCCTGTCTTCCGGCGTAGCCGCCGGGCCTTCCCACGGGGCCCGTGCCCATCCCGCTTCCTCTGCGGTAGGCGCCCGAGCCCTGACCCGTAACGTTTCTCTGTCTTCCGGACGGTCTGTTGTCCATAGTGTCCTCCTAATATGTCCTGCGGGCGCGTGCCGCGCCCTGCAGGAGTGAAATAATTTGCTTCGCAAATCGTGAAATACGCTGCGCGCGTGAAA
>JAFSVO010000225.1 GCA_017444965.1 Clostridia bacterium
ATTGACAAGCAGCGACCAATCGAAAACCTTTTTCAGTTCGGGAATGATATCTCCGTCGTCGCCGAGCTGCGTTATTATCTCGGCAAGTTTTTCGTCGTCGCTGTCAAGAGAAAAGCTCGGTACGTCTTTATATTCTTCGTTGTCAAACAGTTTTTCCGCCGATATCTGACTGCCGCAAAGCGCCTTTAAAACGATCTCCGTATTGAACGGAAAATCCTCCGGCGATACATCCGACGGCGTTTTAGGCACTTTGCCGTCTTCAAACATTGCGTTTTTCAGTTCCTTGAACTTATCAAGTTTGCCTTTTTTCGCTTTTAACGCCTTTTCGACCTCTTCGCGGCAGTTTTCTTTCCACGGAACAATATAACCTTTTTGTTTGAAGTATTCGGAAAACGCGGCAAAGACGCCTTTGAAATCGGTTATCTCTTTTATATTATCCGAGTTTATCTGGCTCAAAAAATGTCCTCTGTGCGCGACGAGCCAAGCGCAGGCAAGATAAACGAGCCTTACGTCATGCTCTTTGTCAGACGTCATAAGTTCATATATAAGATGGTGTATCGTCGGATATTTTTTATGATAATCTTTGTCATTGAAATTCGGGTCGTCGAATATGGCAAACTCGCTTTCCCTGTCTTCGGGGAAAAGGGCGCTTTGATCTATCCTTTGATAGAACTTTTCGTCCTTCTTCGCTATCTCTTTGGCAAAAAGCTCGCGAAGCAATTGCACGCGCTGCTGTCTGCGGTCAAGACGGCGGCGGGCGCTTCGCGCCGCGCGCCGACCGTTGCCGAGCTGTGCCTCGTCAAAAAGCGTAACGCCCCACTCTGGTCTGCCGTGGAACTTTAAAAGAGAATACTCCTCGTCCGTCGCGGCGTACCCTACCGAATCGGTGCCGATATCAAGCCCCAGATAATATTTTTTGTTTTCCATATTGACATCCTTTCTTTTTTCTGTTAATATATAGCCAGTTTCATAGACCCCTATGAAATTACACTACGAGTTCAAATCAAGATTTATCTTGACCGTCGCTTTTGCGACCGCACACGATGTGTGCAGGCAGGGCCTCCGTTTCGGAGGTCTTTTGTTTTGCCCTTTGTTTTGACCGTATCACAACCCGCGTACGTTAAACCGTACAGTTACAATTTATACTAAAACATATATTTAAATATATTTTACCCTATTTCCTGATTTTCGTCAAACTTATCTTGATATTTGCGTCCGTTTTTGCTAAAATGTGTTCAAGACGATTTGAAAGGAGTTAAGATTTATGCAGAAATACGTTTGTCCCTGCGGTTACGAGTACGACCCCGCCAAGGGCGATCCCGACAACGGCATAGCCCCCGGCACGGCGTTTGAAGACCTGCCCGCGGATTGGGTCTGCCCCGTTTGCGGACTCGGTAAGGATTCGTTTGAAAAGGCGTAATAGAAAAGGGCAACCTTATAAAAAAGCAGGCTGAATATCAGTCTGCTTTTTCGTTGCCCTTTTCAGCTGAATTGCGGGCTTTGCCCGCAGCTAAATTATACGCCGTGCGGCGTATAGCTAAATTGCAAGCACAGCTTGCAGCTAAATTGAAAACCTGCGGTTTTCAGCTTTTTCCGCGCTTTTAAGGTCGCGGACGTGCATTTCCTCAAGCGCCTCTGCGCGTTCGGTCTTTTCGATTATCGCGAGCAGGAGCTTATCCAAAGGCGAGCCTTTGCGGTAGTCGGCGGGAGCGATATGCCCTATTCTGTTTTCGAGCATAAGCTTTTTCACCTTTTTATCGTTTCCCTTTTCGGGATCGTATACGCCTATCGAATGCCCGCCGTAAGAACGGACGAGCTTCATGCAGGGTATGTCGGTGTCGCTGTCGCCTATGTAAACGATGTTCCTGAACGGTATCCTTATATCCTCGGGCTTGAAATACTCGTTCACGGCGGGATCGTTTACGTCCAGAACGCCCTTGGAAATGCGGAACAAAAACTGCGTTTTCGCCGTAAAGTTTATAACCTGCGCGGGCCACGCCGCGACGCCGCGCCCGTTATAGTAAAAGGAGCTTGCGTAAATCTTCTCGAACGCGCCCGCGCGCCCCGGCGCCGTTCCCTCTATCATCTCGCGCAGGCCCGAGGAAATGACGTAATGCTCGACCTTTACCCCGTGCGCCTCGCCGTAGGCCTTGAGCCGCGAAAACCACCCGGCGACGCCCGGATAAAGCGCGACGCCCGCGCCGTAGTTTTCAAGCGCCTTACGCGTAAGCACGAGGTTTCCCTCCGCCTCTCTGACCATTTTCAGCATATAGGCGAGACTGCCGTCCATTTCGTTTTTCCGCGCAAGCTCGTCGGCTTCCTTCCAGAAGCGTTTTACCGGAAGCCCGACGGACTGTATGTATCCCTGCGCCTGCATATCGTCGGGAGAAAGCGTTTTGTCAAAGTCGTAGCAGACGGCGAGGACCGGCGTTTTTTCCTTTTTCCTGCGCTCGTAAGCTTCTTTCATATCATCTGCCGCCTTTCTTTAATTCCTTTAAATAAGCGACGGGGCTTTTGCCCGTCTCGCGCTTGAAGACCTTTGAAAAATAAAGGGGATCGCCGTAGCCGCACAAAAAGGACACCTCGTTTACCGACCGTATGCCGCCCGAAAACAGGTCGCGCGCGCGGCGCACCCGAAGCGCGCGCAGATATTCACTGAGTCCGACGCCGACGTTTTTCTTGAAAAGTCCCGAAAAATACTTCGGGTTGTAGAAAAACATATCGGATATTTTTTTAAGCGAGATATCTCCGTCGGCATAGTGCAGGTCGATATAGTTCTTCGCCTGCGAAAAAGAGTCGCGGCGG
>JAFSVO010000226.1 GCA_017444965.1 Clostridia bacterium
CACCTTGTCGCGGTAGGCGTGAGCGCGCGTGTATTCGATGCCTTCGTTCTGCGCGGCCGCGACGGCTTTTCCGAGAGCGTGGGACGAGCGTTTGAGCGCGGCTAAAAGCGATGATATCTCTTTAAGCTGCGCCGCCTGTATCGAAATGTCCACGGCAATAGCCGTCTGTCTTATCTCGTTTATGTTTTTCGCGAGCACGCCGGCGTATTCGATGACCGCGGGGATTATACTGCGCTTTAAAATGCAAAGCAGCGTCTCGCTTTCTATCTTGCACCGCTTGCTGTAATTCTCAAGCCGTATCTCGTACCTCGCCTCAAGCTCCTTGCGGGTAAATATGCCGTATTTTTCAAAGAGTTCTACCGCCGGCGTGGCTATTATCTGCGCCGCCGCCTCGACCGCGTCGCCCATATTGACGAGCCCGCGCTCTTCGGCTTCTTTTGCCCATTCTTTGGAGTAGTTGTTGCCGTTGAATATTATCTTGCCGTGTTTTTTCATGACCTCGCGGATTATTTCGTGCGCCTCTTCATTCTTGTCTTCGGCTTTTTCGAGCCTGTCGGCTATCTTTCCAAGAACGTCGCCCACCGCCGTGTTGATGACCGTGTTGCAGTCGGCTATCGAAGCGCTTGAACCGAGCATACGGAACTCAAACTTTTTGCCGGTGAAAGCGAAGGGAGAGGTGCGGTTCCTGTCGGAAATATCTCTCGGCAGTTTGGGGATGCCGGTAACGCCGACTTTTATGCTGCCGCCCTCGCGGAAGACCGACTTGCCGCCCGACTGTATCTCGCCTAAAACGTCTGTCAGCATATCGCCCAAAAACACCGACATAACGGTCGGGGGCGCTTCGTTGCCGCCGAGCCTGCAGTCGTTGCCGGCAGACGCGACGGAGGCGCACAAAAGCCCCGCGTACTCGTCGACCGCCCATATAACGGCGGCGAGCATTACGAGAAATCTCTCGTTTTCTTCAGGCGTGCTCCCCTGCGAAAAGAGGCTCTCTTCTCCGTCGGCGGCAATAGACCAGTTATTGTGCTTGCCGCTTCCGTTCACGCCCGCGAAGGGCTTTTCGTGAAGGAGGCAGAAAAGCCCGTGGCGCAGCGCCGTCTTTTTAAGCGTTTCCATAACGAGCTGGTTCTGGTCGCATGAAATATTGACCGAGCTGTAAACCGACGCGAGCTCGTGCTGCGCGGGCGCGACCTCGTTATGCTCGGTCTTCGCGGGGACGCCGAGCCGCCACAGCTCATGGTCGACCTCGCGCATGAACTTTAATATCTTTTCGTCTATGTTGCCGTAATAGTGATCGTCAAGCTCCTGCCCTTTCGGGGGCCTCGCGCCGAAAAGGGTCCTGCCGCAGGTGATTATGTCAAGGCGTTTTGAAGCCGTCTCTTTATCTATAAGAAAATACTCCTGCTCGGCGCCCGCCATAGAAACGACCTTCTGCGTTTTGGTGTCTCCCAGAGCGCGAAGAACTCTTAAAGCGTTTTTGGATATGACGCTCATAGATCTTAAAAGAGGCGTTTTCTTATCGAGCGATTCACCCGTAAAGGAGCAGAAGCAGGTGGGTATGTAAAGCGTATGATCCTTTATAAATGCCGGCGACGTGCAGTCCCACGTCGTGTAGCCCCTCGCCTCAAAGGTGGCGCGAAGACCGCCCGAGGGGAAGCTCGACGCGTCAGACTCGCCGCGCGACAGCTCGTTTCCCGAAAAACTCAGAATAACGCCGCCGTCGCTCTGCGGATTTATAAACGAATCGTGCTTTTCGGCGGTATATCCCGTCATAGGCTGGAACCAATGCGTAAAATGCGTGGCGCCGTTGTCTATCGCCCAGTCCTTCATACCGTTCGCGACGGTATCGGCAAGGCCCTTCGCGAGCGGCTTGCCCTCTTCTATCGTACTGCGAAGCTGCTTGTACGTTTCATCGGGGAGATATTTTTTCATCGCGGAATCGGTAAAAAGATAAGACGCGTACTCGTCCTGCAGTTTGAACATCGTTTCCACCTCACAACTTAAATTATGTTTCGTATTCTACCACCTATTCTCTTTTTGTGCAAGAGTTTTTCGTAAAATGAATTAAAAAATATTAACGGTGTCAAAAACTGCTCATTTTTGACACCGTTATTTGTGGAAATCTTTAAAAATGATTTAATCGATATCTCTTTCTACCGTTTCAAGTCTTTCGGTCAACTGGTCGGGATCTTGCACCATGCTTTTGAAAAGCTTTATCGCGTTCGCGTGGTAAAGCCCGTCGCAGATACGTTCGTCGACGACGATCATAAGCTCTATCATCTTTTTGGCGACGCATTCGCCCGTCTTTTTGTCGACCGCGGGCAGACGCTGTTCCTTGCCGATGCCGACGAAAGCCCCTATCGTGCCGAATTCATAAATATGATGGTAAACGCTTCTTATACCGAGCGATTTCAGATAGGTTATGAAAAAGCTGCCGTGGAAGGGCGACGCGTCGATTATGCTGCCCGGCAGAGCGTTATGCCTGTCGAGCCACATAAGGAAGGAAACGACCGAGCCGATAATAAAGCTCGGAAGGCTCATTATAACCTTTATGAGCTTGTCCGTCGAATTTTCGGCGACCGCCGTTTTATTCTTCATTATCTCGTCGCGGAAAACGTCGTGCACGTCGAACACGCTCTCGTGCCCGGTGAAGGGCAGTTTTATAGTCGTGCTTTCGGATTCGTCCCTGAGCGACTTTTTGACCACCGTCGAAACGCTTATCTTGTCGTTCGCGTACATATTGCCGTTCATTATGAAGCGGTTTAGCTGCGGCTTTTTTGCGTAGGTGCGTATCATCGCCGTATTCAAAATATCGAGGTAAGAGAGCCGTATCCCCTTTTCCGCCTCTATTTTATGGATAAAGTCGTCTATCGGCGCGCAGTCTATGGTATCGGAGAAATAGACGAGAGCGTCGTAGCGCTTTCTCATGATAAAGCCCAGAATGCGGTCGTACGGGTTAAGCGTTTTCAGTTTCCTCGCGCCGTATCTTTTTCCGAACATACTCTTTTCTCCTTATTTCTTTTTAAAGAATTTCAAAAGATTTGACACTTTGTCGGAAGCTTCTTCGGTTATCTTTTCTTTTATCTCCGGTAATTTTTCCTTTATCTCGGGTATTTTCTCTTTTAATTCGGGTATTTTTTCCTTGATCTCCGGTAACTTTTCTTTGATTTCCGGTATCTTTTCTTTTAACTCGGGGATGCCTCGTCTGACCGCCGCGATTTTGGCACGGACGGCGCTTTTGGCGTCTTCCGCTATGGCTTTTCCCTTTTCACGCGCGTCTTTCACGCGCTCGGCGACGGCTTTTTCAGCCTCTTTCGCTTCGTTTTCAGCGGCGTTCTTTTTTTCTCTGAGTTTTTCTCTTAATTGCCCGGCTTCCTTTTCCGCCTCGGCAAGCTTAAGTACCAGCTCGCTATTCTCCTTACGCAGAGCCATGAGCTTTTCG
>JAFSVO010000227.1 GCA_017444965.1 Clostridia bacterium
AATATGATGGACGTTGTGAAAAAGAACGGCGACAAGATAGATATAGGCGAGCTTTCGCGTCAGCTCGGCTGTAAGGTGGTGGAAATATCCGCCCTTAAAGGCACGGGCGTGACCGAGGCCGCCGAGGCGGCTATAGACGCCGCGAAAAGCGCGAAAGCGGTACCCATGCACACCTTCTCGGGCGCCGTCGAGCACGCCATAGCTCATATAGAGGAGGCGGCGGTGCACGGCCTTCCCGAAGAGCAGCAGAGGTGGTACGCGATAAAGATATTCGAGCGCGACGAAAAGGTACTGCAGAAGCTCAATATCCCCGCGGATACGCTTGCTCATATAGAAAAGGACATAGCGGCGGCGGAAAAAGAGCTTGACGACGACGCGGAATCTATCATAACCAATGAAAGATATATCTACATAGCGCAGATAATAAAGGCGTGTTACAGGAAAAAGAGCGCGTCAAGACTTTCGACGTCGGATAAAATAGACAAGGTGGTCACGAACCGCTGGCTCGCGCTTCCGATATTCGCGATCGTTATGTTTATCGTGTATTATTTTTCGATAACTACCGTCGGAACGTTCCTGACCGACTGGACGAACGACTGTCTGTTCGGCGACGGTTTCCATTTATTGAAAATAGGTCAGTCCGAATATGATTCCGCGATAACCGAATACGCGAAAGAAAACGTATGGACGGACGATCTCGTGACAATAGTCAAAGACGCCGCAGAAAACGACGTCGTGGGCGCGGGGGATATACTCGGCGCGATAGAAGACGAAGATTTCGGAGCGTTTGAAGAAGCGTACGGGACCTACGGAGAGGCACTTGCCGAAAAGGGATACGACATTTCGGAAATCTACGAAGAAAAGCTCGGCGACGAGGCGGAAGGAGTGCCGGATACCGCGGATTACGGCGTTTGGATACCCAGTATCCCCGTGCTTGCTTCAAGAGGGCTTGAAGCGCTGGGGTGCGCGGAATGGCTCGAAAGCCTTGTGGTCGACGGTATAATAGGAGGCGTGGGCGCCGTATTGGGCTTCGTTCCGCAGATGCTCGTTCTGTTCATCTTCCTCGCCTTCCTTGAAGGGTGCGGATATATGGCGCGTATCGCCTTCGTTATGGACAGGATATTCCGCAAGTTCGGACTTTCGGGCAAATCCTTTATCCCCATGCTTATCGGCACCGGCTGCGGCGTTCCGGGCATCATGGCTTCGCGTACCATTGAGCACGAGCGCGACCGCCGTATGACGATAATGACTACTACGTTTATACCCTGCGGCGCAAAGCTTCCGATAATCGCCCTCATTTCCACGGCGCTGTTCGTCGGCGCGTGGTGGGTGGCCCCGTCCGCGTATTTTATAGGCATCGCGGCAATAATCGTTTCAGGTATAATCCTTAAAAAGACAAAGATGTTCGCGGGCGATCCGGCGCCCTTCGTGATGGAGCTTCCCGCGTATCACTGGCCTCCCGCTTCCAACGTACTGCGTTCGATGTGGGAGCGCGGATGGTCGTTTATCAAGCGTGCCGGTACGGTAATACTCCTTTCTTCAATAATCATCTGGGCGGGCAAATGCTTCGGAATGATGGATGGAGTATTTACCTTCAGCACAGATATGGAACTCGAAACGTCGGTGCTCGGATATATCGGCAACGCCGTGAAATGGATATTCGCTCCTCTCGGATTCAATAATATTAAGGCGACTATAGCGACGGTCATGGGGCTTGTCGCAAAAGAAGAGGTCGTAGGCGTCTTCGGCGTCCTTGACTTTGAAGGAATGACTAAGCTTGCCGCTTATTCTTTCCTTATATTCAATCTGCTCTGCGCGCCGTGCTTCGCGGCTATGGGCGCTATAAAGCGCGAAATGAACAGCGCCAAATGGACGTGGTTCGCGATAGGGTACGAGTGCTTGTTCGCGTATCTGTCCTCTCTCGTCGTATACCAGCTCGGGCTTTTGTTTACGGGCGCCGTCAACGTGATAGGTCTTGTGTTCGCGATCGCCGTGATCATCTTTGCGGTCTATATGCTGTTCAGACCTTATAAAGAAGCGACCAAGCTTACGGTAAAGGTAAAATAAAGAAAACGTCGTAAAGGAGAGAAGGATCGTGCTTTTATGGCTTGAAACGAACGCGGGAACGATAATAGTCTGTCTTGCGTTAGCGGCAGTAGTCGCGCTTATAGTCAGGGGACGGATAAAGAATAAAAAGCGCGGCGGCTCCTCTTGCGGCTGCGGCTGTGAAAACTGCGCCCTGCGCGGAAAATGCGGCGGCAAATAAATAACAGGATCGCTTTTATCCCGTTTTTCATACCTTCTTGATTGCACCTTCTGTTTATTTGCGGGAAAAGCGGATTATATGAAGTACTGCCGCGGGCAAATGCCCGCGGCAGTCTTCTTTGTAAACGTTTTTAAGCTCTTGCGTTTAACGACGCGGAGCTTATTTCTTTTTAAAGGTCCTGCACTCGGTCTCTCCGCTGCGCGACGCTCCGCTGCCCGATACCTCGACGATCGGGGAGTCGCAGTAACCGTCCGAGTTGTAAGCGCACTCTTCGGCCGTGCATTTTATCTCGGTCCGCTCGTCCGCGTTTCCCGAAAAGACCGAGTTTTGGGCGCTTCCCGTCCTGTGCGAAAAGCTTTGGCAGAAGGTGTCGCAGACCCTCTTCGCGTCGTCCCCGTCCACTCTGATTATCGGCAGGGCGCAAAGCCCGTGCTCGTTGTTTACGCAGTTTCCCGCGCTGCATCTTAAGCTTGACATGGCGTTTTTCTCCTTTGGTGGTGATGATCATATTTTTACCGGAAAAGAGTGGGATTATTCCCCAAAAAGCGAACATTTGTTTTAAATATTCTATTTCTCGAAAAAACGTCGGTTTTTTACGCTTTTTTTAATAAAAAAATTAAAAAAAACTATTGCATTTTCGATTTGGGCAAGTTATAATAAAATCACCCGGTGGTGATTTGTGGCAGATTTGTGTTTTTTGTGGGTAATAAATGAAAGGAGGTGGACGATTTGAGAGGAGAATTCCAGCATAACGTGGACGCGAAGGGCAGAATGATATTTCCGGTAAAGCTTCGCGAAGAGCTCGGCGACGGTTTCGTCATTTTCAAAGGGCTTGACAACTGCATCAACGTTTTCTCGAAAGAAGACTGGGAAACGTTCCAGAACAAATTGTCCGCGCTACCTTCAAAAGCCCGTAAAATGCAGAGATTCTATTCGGACAACACGGTATGCGAACCCGACGCGCAGGGAAGGATACTTATCCCTCAGTCGCTTCGTGAGTACGCCGGGATAAAGAAAAACGTCACCGTAGTGGGCATACAGAACAGAGCCGAAATATGGGACACCGAGGCGTGGAAAGAATATAACAGCGACGTTACGAGCGACGATATCGCGGCGCTTATGGACGAGCTGGGAGTATAAATGGAGTTTTCTCACGTACCGGTCATGCCGGATGAGTGCTTAAAGGCGCTTGACGTAAAGCCCGACGGCGTATACTTAGACGCCACGACCGGCGGAGGCGGGCACTCCTTTCTGATAGCCTCGCGCCTTTCGGAAAAAGGCAGGCTCTACTGCGTAGACCGCGATGAAGAAGCCCTTTCGGCGGCGAAAAAACGGCTTTCGGGTTTTTTAAACGTAACTTATATAAAGTCAAACTTCGAAAGACTCGCGGCGATAGTCGAAGAAAACGGGATACCGCCCCTTTCGGGGATCCTCTTCGATCTGGGCGTTTCGTCATATCAGCTCGACTGCGCCGAACGCGGCTTTTCGTACATGCAGGACGCGCCTTTAGATATGAGGATGGACAGAAGCGCCGGCCTTTCGGCGTATAACGTCGTAAACGAATACCCGGCAGGCGAGCTTGCAAGGGTGATCGCCGATTACGGCGAAGAAAGATTCTCAAACAGGATAGCCGCCGCGATAGAAAAGGCAAGGCCGATAAAAACCACCTCAGAGCTTGCCGAAATAATAAAGGGCGCGATGCCGGCGGCGGCAAAACGCGAAAAGCAGCACCCGGCAAAAAGGACCTTTCAGGCGATAAGGATAGAAGTCAACGGAGAGCTTAAAGCGATAGAGACCGCGCTTAACTGCGCTCCGGACCTTACCGCGAAGGGCGGAAGGATAGCGGTTATAAGCTTCCATTCGCTTGAGGACAGGATAGTAAAGCAGATATTCGCGAAGGAAGCGAAAGGCTGCACCTGCCCGCCGGAGTTTCCGGTGTGCGTATGCGGCAAAAAGCCGAGACTGAGGCTAATAACACACGGCGCGGTCACGGCGTCACAAAAGGAACAGGAAGAAAATCCCAGAGCGAGAAGCGCAAAGCTTCGAGCGGCGGAACGGATATAGAAAGGACAGTTACGATGGTTGCAGCGACGAGAGAGAGTACCGCGAGAAGGCTTAACGAAAGAGAAACCGAAATAAAAAGCATAGAGGGCGGCCGCTACGGTAAGAAAGCCGGCACACCTTATTTTAAATACGCGTTTATAGCGCTGTGCATCTTCGCGGCGCTCACCGTCATCATTTTCGAGAACATGAAGGTGACCGAGCTTTCCACGCAGAACAGCAGGCTGAAAAGCGAGATAACCGAGCTTAACGAAAACGCCAAAATGCTCAACGCCAGGATAGAGCGCAAATATAACTTAAGCTACGTCGAGGATTACGCGAAGAACGTCCTCGGCATGGTCAAGCTCGACAAAGACGATATAAAATACGTAGAGCTGTCGAACGCCGACAGGATAACTGTCAGAGAGCCCGAAGAGAACACGTCGGAGCTTGTGCAGGGCATTTCGAAAAGCTTCAACATCGTATTGGAATACCTCAACTGAACACTAATATACATATTACAAAGGAGTGAGAAATGTTGACTGTCATTTCTTGCTCCCTTGTTGCATAAAGGAGACCGTTCATGAAGGATAACCGGGCTGATCTCTCGACCGTAAAAAGGTTAAGGTTCGTTTTGATATTCGCGCTCGTACTGTTCGCGGCCGTTATCGCGCGGCTGTTTTATATGCAGGTCATAAATCACGACTTTTACGAACAAAAGGCCGCGGCGACGCAGATGCGCGATAAAACCCTCTACCCCGCGCGCGGGACCATTTACGACACGAATATGAAGCCGCTCGCCATATCCGCGAGCACCGAGATGTTCGTGCTTATGGGAAACAAAGTCAAAGACGACGCGCAAAGGGCGTATATAGCCGAAAATATCAGCGAGATGCTCGGAATGGAGTATTCCGAGGTCTTTAAAAAGACTCAGGAAACCTCAAGCTACGTAGTTATCGCGCGCGGCATAGAAAAAGACGCGGCTGACAAGGTCAGAGCCTTTATACGCAAGAACGAAGGCTTCGACCGTATGATGTATTTCCAGAACGACGCGACCAGGTATTATCCTTACGGCAGCTTCCTTTCGCACGTGCTCGGGTTCGTCGGAGCCGACGAGCAGGGGCTTTTCGGCATTGAAAAGATCTACGACGAAGAGCTTTCGGGCACTGTCGGCAGGTCGGTCACGGCGACGAATCCCCGCGGCGACGAAATGCCCTTCGAGTATGAGGTATATTACGAGGCAAAGGACGGAAACAGCCTCGTTTTGACTATAGACGAGGTGCTTCAGCATTATCTTGAGAAAAACCTAGAGATAGCGTATAAGGACAACAAGGTCAGACAGAGCACGGTAGGCGTGGTCATGGACGTCAATACGGGCGGCATACTCGCCATGGCGTCTTATCCCGAGTTTGACTTAAACGATCCCTTCACAATAGCCGACCCTAAGATCATCGCGGCGATAGAAGCCGAAAGCGACCCCGCGAAAAAAGAAGAAGAGAAAAAAGACGCGCTTTATAAGCAGTGGAACAACAAGGCGGTCTCTTTCACATATTACCCCGGCTCTACCTTTAAAATAATAACCGCGTCAACGGCGCTCGAGCAGAACGTCGTAAACGAGAACAGCACCTTTAAGTGCAGCGGACGCTATACCGTGAGCGGAAGGAGCATAAGCTGCTGGAAAAGCGACGGCTCGCACGGGACGCAGACTCTCGGAAAAGCCATACAGAACTCATGCAACCCCGCGTTTATGCAGATAGGCTTTAAGATAGGCAAAGAGAACTTCACGAAATACGTCGGGGCGTTCGGGCTTCGCGAAAAGACGGGCATAGACCTTCCCGGCGAAGCCGTGGGTCTTTATAACTTAAAGCAGGACATAGACCTTGCGGTATACAGCTTCGGACAGAACTTTACGATAACCCCGATCCAGCTTATAACGGCGGTCTCGGCTGTCGCCAACGGCGGCACTCTGCTTAAGCCCTATCTTGTCAAAGAGATAGTCGACCAGAACGGAAACACGGTCAAAAGCTTTGGCAGGAACGAGGTAAGACAGGTCGTGTCTGAAGACACGTCAAAGAGGATGTGCAAGCTTCTTGAAGACGTCGTGACCTACGGCACGGGCAAAAACGCTTACGTCGCGGGCTACAGAGTCTGCGGCAAGACGGGAACTACCGAAAAAATAGCCGACCAGATAAGAGAGGGCAGAGACGACCTTCGCGTATCCTCGTTTATCGCCTTCGCGCCGGCGAACGACCCCAAGATAGCCGTGCTTATCCTGCTTGACGAGCCTATGGTAAAGCCGGTTACGGGCGGCCTTACCGTCGCCCCGGTGGTCAGGCGGTTTCTGACCGAGGCCATGCCCTATCTCGGCGTAGAGCCGCAGTATACCGAAGAAGAGATGAAGACCAAAAACGTTACCGTGCCGAATTTAGTCGGCTTAAGTCTTGATAAAGCCGACGCGGCGCTTAAAACCTCGGGCCTTAAGAGCGTAGTCCGCGGCACGGGCGGAAAGGTCACAGATCAGCGCCCGGCGGCGGGGTCTATAATAACCAACACGGCGAACGTCATCCTCTATTTGGGCGGGACCGCGCCGGATACGCCCGTCACGATGCCCGACCTTTCGGGAATGACGCTCGAAAGGGCGCAGAAGACGCTGCAAAGCCTCGGGCTTTTCGCGAAGGTGGACGGCGCCAAGGGAACGACGGGGAACATAATAGTCACCAAGCAAAACGTAGAATCGGGTCAGACGTTAAAGTACGGAGACGTCGTAACTATAGAACTCAGCGATATGGACCAAAGAGCAGGTTAAGGAGTTTTGACATGAAGCTTTCAAGAGTACTTTCGGGAGTCGCCGAAACGGAAAGGGATATTGACGTCACGAACGTCTGCTACAATTCCCGTTTCGCGTGCCCCGGCAGCGTGTTCGTAGCCGTCAAGGGCTATACGACCGACGGTCATAAGTTTATAGGAAAGGCCGTCGAAAACGGCGCGTCCGTCGTGATAGCCGAGCACGAAACGCCGGGAATAGACGCCGTACAGATAATAGTCGACAACAGCCGCAGGGCTTTGGCTCTGACTTCGGCTAACTTTTTCGGAAACCCGGAAAGGGAAATGAACTTTATCGGCGTCACCGGCACGAACGGCAAAACGACGTCGACTACGCTTATCAAGCAGATACTTGAAAAAGCCGGCCATAAATGCGGGCTTATCGGCACCAACGGCAATATGATAGGCGACAGGCTGATAGACACCGAAAGGACGACGCCCGAATCGAGGGACCTTTACGAGCTTCTCTATGAGATGAAAAAGGACGGCTGCGACTACGTCGTTATGGAGGTGTCGTCCCATTCTCTCGTCCTTGACAGGGTAGCGGGAATTCACTTCAAAACGGCGGTGTTTACCAATCTTACGCAGGATCATCTCGATTTCCACGGCGATATGGAAAGCTATTTTGAAGCGAAAAAGCTTCTCTTCTCAAGATGCGACAAAGCGGTCATAAACGTCGACGACCCTTACGGTAAAAGGCTTGCCGAGGAAGTTAAATGCGAAAAGCTGACTGTGTCGGCAAAGGTCGATCACGCGGACCTCGTCGCGAAAAACATTCTTTTAAAGCCGTCGGAAGTGCGCTTTGAAGCCGTGATGACGGGAAAGATAAACCGCGTTTCTTTAAAAATTCCCGGTATGTTTTCGGTCTATAACGCGCTTTCGGCGCTCGGCGCAAGCCTTTGCAGCGGCCTGACCCTTTCCGATACCGCAGATTCGCTCGCCTCGGCTCACGGCGTAAAGGGAAGGGCTGAGGTAGTCCCCGTGCCCGAAGACCGCGGCTTTACGGTGCTTATAGACTACGCTCACAGCCCCGACGGAATGGAGAATATCCTGCGTACCGTAAAGGGCTTTACGAAAGGAAGACTTATTTCCGTTTTCGGCGCGGGCGGCAACAGGGATAAGACCAAACGCCCCAAAATGGGCAAGATAGGCTCCGACTTTTCGGATATATGCGTCATTACGAGCGATAACCCGAGAAAAGAAGAGCCGATGAGCATAATAGCCGAGGTCGCCGCGGGAACGGCGGGCAAAAAGTGTAAGGTCATGATAGTCGAGGACAGACGGAAAGCTATAAGAAAAGCTCTGTCGACAGCCAAAAAGGACGACGTCGTGCTTTTGCTCGGCAAAGGGCACGAAACCTATCAGGAGATAGCGACGGGCAAGATACATCTTGACGAAAGAGAGGAAATAGCGGCGTATTTTTCGGAATAAACCGTAAAAACAAAGGATGCTGAATATAATAATTCCCGGGCTGACTGCTTTGGTCGCGTCTGTGCTGGCGGCGCCCGTGACGATAAGAAAGCTTAAGAGCATGCACGTCGGGCAGAAAATACTTGAAGACGGCCCGACCTGGCACGCCAAAAAGGAAAACACGCCGACTATGGGCGGTGTGATATTCATTTTCGCCGTATTTGTCGGCATGGCGGCGCAGCTGCCGTCGATGATGATCACGCGCGATCTCAGACCCCTTTTAATGCTCGCGCTGTCTTTTGTTTTCGGCGCGGTGGGCTTCGCCGACGATATAACGAAGATAAAGCATAAAGAAAACAAAGGGCTTTCCGCGGCGCAGAAGCTGCTTCTGCAAATAGCCGCGGCGGCTTTGTTCGTCACGGTCATGAGGATAAGCGGCTATCTTGAGCCCTCGCTTTACGTTCCGTTTTTCAAGGTAACTTTAAATACGCCCTGGCTTTTGTACCTTGCGATAGCCGTGTTCATAATAGTCGGCACGGATAACGCGGTAAATCTTACCGACGGGATAGACGGGCTCTGCACCTCGGTCACAGCCGTCTGCGCTTTGTTTTTCAGCGTTATGCTCGGAATGGCAGATCATCCCGGCGCGGGCTTCGCGTCGACTCTTTTCGGCGCGCTTTTAGGCTTTTTCATGTTCAATAAAAACCCCGCTAAGGTGTTTATGGGCGACACCGGCTCTCTGTTTTTGGGCGGCGCCGTCTGCGCCATGGCGTTTATGTACGGCGTCCCGCTCATCATCCTGCCGGTCGGGATAATATTCTTTACAGAGACCCTGTCGGTCATACTTCAGGTAGCGTATTTTAAGCTTACCCACGGCAAAAGGCTTTTTAAAATGTCGCCTTTGCATCACCATCTTGAAAAATGCGGCTGGAGCGAGTGGAAAATAGTTATAGTGTTTACGCTGATAACGTGCGCGGCGTGCGTCCTTTCGGCGCTCTTTGCGTAAGGAGGAGTTCTTATCAAACGCGAAACGGATACCCGGGAAGAAAAAAAGACGCGTCCGTCCGGAAGAATAGACAGCGTCTTTTTGATACTGACCCTGTTGCTTCTGGCGATAGGTCTTATTTGCCTGTTCTCGGCAAGCTACGCCGAAGCGTACTATAAGCAGGGCGGCAAATCGACATATTTCGTTTTAAGGCAGGGGCTATTCGCCGTGCTCGGCCTTCTCGCGATGCTCGGCGCGTCCACGGTAGATTATCACAAGTGGGCGAGAGTCGCCCCGCATATGCTTATTATCGGAATAGCGCTTTTAGCGTCGGTAAAAGTCGTGCCCTCGATATGGAAGACGATAAACGGCGCGACCCGGTGGATAGACATCAAGGTGGCGACCTTTCAGCCTTCTGAGGTCGTAAAATTCGCTGTAATAGTCGCCTTTTCGACCGCCGTCGTGATACTCGGGTCCGAAAGAATGAAAAAGTTCAAAACGGGCATCCTGCCGTTTCTTATCGTGATAGGGCTTATAGGCGGGCTGCTTTTGCTCGAGCCGCACATGTCGGCGACCATAATCATCGCCCTTATAGGCATTTCGATACTCTTAGTCGGCGGCGCCTCGATAAAACAGCTTTTTATGCTCGCCGGAATAGGCGTCGCGGGGATTATCGGCGCGGTATTGTTTAAAGGCGACTATATAATAGCGAGAATAAAAGTATGGAGAGACCCCTTTTCCGACCCGCTCGGCAAGGGCTGGCAGGGCAGTCAGTCGCAGATAGCGGTCGGCTCGGGCGGCTTCTGGGGGCTCGGCCTCGGTCAGAGCAGGCAAAAGCATCTGTATCTTCCCGAACCCGCGAACGATTTCATATTCGCCGTCATATGCGAAGAGCTCGGCTTCGTTTTTTCAACGCTTATCGTCATCCTTTTCGCCGCGCTTGTCTGGAGAGGATTTTATATAGCGAAAAAAGCCGGCGATAAATTCGGAACGCTTCTCGCGGTAGGGATCACCGTGCAGATAGCCGTTCAGGTGCTTATAAATATGTGGGTCGTAACGGGGCTTATGCCCATAACGGGCGCGTCCCTGCCTTTCTTCAGCTACGGCGGCACGTCGCTTTTGATGCTGCTTGCCCAGCTCGGGGTTTTGCTCAATATCTCGCGCAGTATACCTGCCGTCGGGGAGGAAAAGGAATGAATATTATATTTGCGGGCGGAGGCACCGCGGGTCACATAAATCCCGCCGTCGCGATAGCAAACTATATTTCGGGGCTCGAAAAATGCAATATCTCTTTTTGCGGCGGGCGCGGCAACCTTGAGGAAACGCTCGTTCCGAAGCTCGGTTATCCCATAGACGTTTTTCCTCTTAAAGGCCTTTCCCGCGGGAAAAGCCCGTCGGCGATAGTGCATAACGCGAAAGCGTTTTTCGATATGAAAGCCGCCGTCGCGGGATCCAAAAAGATAATCCGCGAAAAAAAGCCCGATATAGTCATAGGCACGGGCGGATACGCGAGCTTTCCCATGGTGCTCGCCGCGGCGAAATGCGGGGTAAAAACGGCGATACTTGAGGTAAACGCCGTCGCGGGCGTCGCCACAAAGCGCCTCGCGCCGAAGGTCGACTGCGTACTTCTGGCTTACGGCGTGACCGAAAAGGAAATAAAGGCGAAGCGGGTGGAAGAGACCGGCTCGCCCGTCCGCGCCGAGCTTATCGGCTGCCATAAAAAGG
>JAFSVO010000228.1 GCA_017444965.1 Clostridia bacterium
CCAGTTCTTTTTCGCCCTTTTCGATTTGAGCGGACAAGTGTTTTTCGGCGTTCTTGAGTTTTTCATACTTTTTATAGAGCTTCTGCGCGTTTTCCTGAGGCGTCAGCAAGGGATCCAGCTCAATTGTTTTTAAAGGAAGAGACGGGTCGTAATAATCCACGACCTCCGCCTGTCTTTGTCCTTTTGTCAGAGAGTAAATGTTTGAAGTTATCAGATCTGCTTTTTGTTTGATGACGTCTCTTTCGGCGGCGCCGGATAATTCGTTTTTTTGCTCGGCTATCTTTTTTTCAATTCTTTTTTTTGCGCTTGAGAGGCTTTTATTCAAATTGCTCTTGCAAGCTTTAAGGTTGTCGTTTCTGCATCTAACGCCGTAAAGCATATCAAGAGCTTTTGAAAAGCTTTCCGACCTGACCGCTGCGCCGAAAGGTTTAAAGGATGAAACGTCGGCGACCTCATTGCCTTTGTAAATCACGAACGGCTCCGGATCGTTTTCGGCAATTCTCCTCAAAAAAGCCGCAGGATCCCCGGATCTTAAAGCTTCACGGGATAAAGAAAGTGTAATGCCTCCGATTTTATCGCATAAAAATACGTCTCCGTCATTATCGGGGATACCGGAACAAATCGACGAAAGTTCTTCATTTCCGATATCAAACACGGACGGTTTTTCAACGGCGACAGGCATCCTATATGAAAGCCCCGGCAGGATACCTCTTCTGTCGCCCTCGGGAGGCAAGTTTCTTAAACACGCGAATATATTTCCTTTTTCATTAACAAGGATAAGATTCTTTTGTCTGCCTATAAACTCGCAGATAATTTTCTTCTCTGAATTATATCCCATCTCGTCGGGCGCAGAAACGGTCAGATTAATTATTCTTTCGTGTGACGGCTGTTTGACGGATATTATTCTGCCCGAAGACAGATGCTTTCTTAAAAGCATACAAAAAGAAAAAGGCGTATCCGGGTTTTCGTATTTTTCTTCCGTTATCCATACCGCAGGATAAGAACCTACAGATATCATAAGTTTTTTTACGCCGGAAAAAGTCCTGAGTGACAAAAGTATCTGGTCTTTTCTCGGCATATTTACCTTATCGATCCTCGCCCCCGCGATCTCTTCATTTAATTCACGGCATAAACCTTGAATGAAATAAGCGTCAACAGACATAACACTTCTCCAGAAAACGCAGAGCTTCATCTTCATCGGATACGTCCAAGCCCGCGATCCTTTTCCCTTCTGCTATCTTGCGAATTATTCCTTGTTTTTTTCTTAAATAGTCGTTAAACAATGGGTCTGTTTTAAAACTGTCCGAAAAAATAAAACGGTTTTTATAAAGGTCATTGCCGTCTCCCTTTCCGGCTCTCATTACAACGTATAATCTGCCGCTGTCATAAACGGCTCTTTCACATGTAACAGTATACCCAGATCCGTAAAGAAGCTTCCTCAGTTCCTCATCTTTTGTCATCGGCTGCAAAACAAGAGTATGAAAGCCGTCGCAAAGCCACGGAGCCTTTGATATGATATCACATATCAGTTCGCCGCCCATACCGCAGATAAAAACCGTATCGGCGTCACTCGGAGTAAAATTATCAAGTCCGTCGGACAAAACCGTCTCGGTTCTGTCTTCAACGCCGAAATCCGCTACGGTTTCACGCGCTTTTTTTAACGGTCCGTGCCTTAAATCGGAAAGAAAAGCGAACGACGCAAGACCGTTCAAAAGCATATACGCGGACAAATAACCGTGGTCGCAGCCGACGTCGATTATTCTGTCTGCCTTTTCGGCGATATGAGCCGCGCTGTACAGTCTGGGAGACAAAGAAAGATTATTATTTTTCATTGAATTTTATCAGTCATAATTAAGACCGAAGCGTTCGCTTCGGTCTTAATCGTTCATTTACCCGAGAGGTACTCGTTTATCTTTTTCACAAGCTCGTCAGCGTCGGTCCCGTGAA
>JAFSVO010000229.1 GCA_017444965.1 Clostridia bacterium
AAAAGGACTATTTTTGACAACGGTCTTCCGATAGTGCTTTCCTTCTGGGGCTCGGTCGGGGCGAAATATATGAACGAAAAAATGAAGGACTATCTCGCTATCGTCGCCCGCGAAAAAAAGTTCAACCATATCCACGCCAGCGGCAAAGGGTATTATGAGGATATGAAAAAAGCGCTCGCCGAAAACGGCGCGCTGAATTCCGACAACGTCATTCTCGCCGATTATATTTATAATATGGGCGAGATAATGTCGCAGGCGGATCTTGTTTTAAGTAGGTCGGGCGGCACGATCTCCGAGCTTTGCGCCCCGGGTATGCCTTCCGTGCTCGTGCCCTCTCCCTACGTTGCCGAAAACCATCAGGAAAGAAACGCGAGGGTTCTGGAAAACGCCGGCGCGGCGGTTTTACTGAAAGAGAACGACGCCACGCCCGAAAGCATGTACGAAACCATTGAAAAGCTTGTGTTAAACGAGCAGAAGCTTAAAAGCATGAGCGAATGCGCTTTAAAGCTCGGTCACCCCGACGCGCTTCCGAGGATATTTGATACGGTCAAAAGCCTTTTAAGGTAACTTAATACCGCCTTTACGCATAGAATATCTTGTGAACTCCACACAGAAAGGGAGAAGAGCATGAGCTATTTTGCCGTAAAGGGCGGGAAGAAACTGCGCGGCGAGGTGAGCGTATGCGGCGCTAAAAACAGCGTTTTGCCCATCCTTGCCGCGACTCTTTTAAACGCCGGCGAAAACGTCATACATAACTGTACCGACTTAAGGGACGTTTCTTCCGCGATAAAAATACTTAAACATTTAGGCTGCGGAATAAAAAGAGAAGGCAAAACGTTAACGGTTGACTCCGGGACGATAAAGAGGTATGATGTACCTGAAGAGCTTATGCGCGAAATGCGCTCTTCGGTCATCTTTTTGGGGCCTGTTATCGCGAGATGCGGCAAAGCGCGCCTTTTCGCGCCCGGCGGGTGCGAGCTCGGGCCCCGTCCCATTGACCTTCACCTGAGCGCGCTTTCAAAGCTCGGGGTAAAAATAGAGTACCGCGGCGGCGAGATAATATGCGAAGCGGGCGATATGCGCGGCGAAGATATTGTCCTCGGCTTTCCGAGCGTCGGCGCGACCGAGAATATTATGCTCGCGGCGACCGCGTGCCGCGGGACGACGCGTATAATCAACGCCGCGAGAGAGCCCGAGATAGGCGACCTTCAGGAGTTTTTGAAAAAGACGGGCGCCGTGATTTCGGGCAGCGGAACGAATGAGATAACGGTAGTCGGCGGAAAAACCGACAAAAGAGTCGAGCATACCGTCCTTCCCGACAGGATAGAGGCGGCGACCTACCTTTGCGCCGTCGCCGCGTGCGGCGGTGAAGTTCTTATAAAAAACGCCGTTCCCGAGCATATAAAGACTGTAATATCCTGCCTTTCCGACGCGGGCTGCGGGATAGAGATAAACAAAAACGGCGTGCTTGTCAAAAGCGACGGAAGGCTTAAGTCCATGGGCAAAATAGTGACGATGCCTTATCCCGGCTTTCCGACAGACGCGCAGGCGCAACTTATGGCGGCGGCGTGCAAAGCGTCGGGCACGACGGTCTTTTGCGAAAACATTTTCGAAAACAGATTCCGGCACACGTCCGAGCTTTTAAGGATGGGCGCCGATATAAAGGTATCGGGCAAAACGGCGTGCGTTACGGGCACGGATACGCTTTTCGGGGCTTCCGTCGGCTGTACCGATCTGCGCGGTGGCGCGGCGCTCGCGATCGCCGCGATGTCTGCCCGGGGCGAAAGCAAAATACGGGATATTTATCACATCGACAGGGGATACGAGCGTATGGAGGAGGCGTACTCTTCGCTCGGCGCCGATATAGAGAGAAAGGAATAAAAGCGTTGGCTTACAAGGGCAAAAAACGGAAAAAATACGGCCGCCGTAGCGTCGGAAAGCGTTCATACGGCGGTTTCGTGCTGCCCGTTTTGGCTATCCTTATGATCCCCGTCGCCGTGATAGTGGCGGTGACCGTGTTTTTTAAAGTGGGGTACATAACCGTAAAAGGCGAAAGCGGATATCCCGATGAAGATATAATCAAAGCGTCGGGGATAGAGATCGGCGAAAATATGTTCCGCTTCAACAAATTCAAAGCCAAAGACGGCATCTTTGAGAAAATGCCTTATATCGACGAAATAATAATAAGACGCAGGCTGCCCGACAGGATAGAGATAAACGTAACGCGCTGCGAGCCGGTAGCTTCGGTAAAGCAGGGCAACGAATGGTATCTTATGGATATCAAGGGAAAGCTTGTTGAAAAAACCGAGTTTTCGCCGCCCGAGGGCTACGCCGTGATAACCGGAACGGGTATGGAAGACCCCTCGGTAGGCACTTACGCCGTATTTTCCGATGAAGAAAAAGAAAAACCCTTATTTTTGGTATTGAATACTTGCGAAAAAAATGATATAATGCCCTATATAGGCAGTATCGCTATGGAGAAGCTTTACAGTATAAAGCTTACCTACAAGGGCAGATTTACCGTAAACTTAGGCTCCGTGGAGCAGATAGAAAAAAAGATAAGATACATGCTTATTATCGCGGAAGAAAAGCTTTTGGAGTCTGACCGCGGCGTCATAGACGTTTCCGACGGAACGACTGCGAGATTTATTCCGGAATTATAAGACGGAGGTTGCTGAAGATGAGCTTTGCGTTTGAAGTAGGACACGATCCCGAAGTATCCAAGGATGTATCAATAAAAGTCATAGGCATCGGCGGCGGCGGCGGGAACGCCGTCAGAAGAATGGTAGCGGGCGGCGTCACCGGCGTCGAGTTTATCGCTATCAATACGGACAAGCAGGTGCTCGGTAGGTCCGACGTGCCCGTTAAGCTGCAGATAGGCGAAAAGATAACCAAAGGCCTCGGCGCGGGCTCAAAGCCCGAGATAGGGAAAAAAGCGGCTGAGGAAAGCGAAGAAGAGATATCTCATCTTCTTGAAGGCGCCGAGATGGTGTATATCACCGCCGGTATGGGCGGCGGCACGGGCACCGGCGCGGCTCCCGTCATCGCGAAGCTCGCGAAGGATATGGGCATTCTTACCGTCGGCATAGTTACCCGTCCTTTCGAATTCGAGGGGATGATGCGCATAAAGCACGCGGAAGAGGGCATCGCCGAACTTCGCGGCAACGTCGACGCGCTGCTCGTCATACCTAACGAAAGGCTGAAATACGTCAGCGATCAGAAGATAACTTTCCAGAACGCGTTTGAAATAGCCGACAACGTCCTTCGCCAGGCGATACAGAGCATAAGCGAGCTTATTACCGTCCCCGGTCTTATAAACCTCGACTTCGCCGACGTAAAGACTATCATGAAAGACGCCGGCTTCGCCCATATGGGCGTAGGCAGAGCCTCCGGAAAGACGAAGGCGACCGACGCCGCGAAAATGGCTATCCAGAGCCCGCTGCTCGAAACTTCGATAAACGGCGCGAGAGGCGTCATACTCAATATTACCGCGTCCCCCGATATCGGGCTTGAAGAGGTAGAGGAAGCGGCGTCTATGGTAAGAGCCGCGGCGCACAAAGACGCGCATATCATATTCGGCGCGGCGATAGACGAAAATCTTGACGACGAGCTGCACATCACGGTAGTCGCGACCGGGTTTGACGACGTGCCCGGCTCGAATATCTCAGCCGACCTTGAAGAGATAGTCGCCGACATCCAGAACCATACCGAGGAAAAGATAAGCAAAGAGGTCGAGGCAGAAGAGAGATCCTCCGAAACCGCGGCGGTCGAAAATACCGAAAAAACAGACGCGGCGTCAAAGATAACCGCCGAGGAAGAAAAGATCGAGAAGGAAAACAACGAGATATACGACTCGATAGAAGAGATCTTCAAGCATAAAAAGGATATGGCGGCGCCGGAAGCCGCGCCCGAGATCGAGCCCGAGCCCGTTCCCGAAAAGAAAAAGGAAACGAAAAGACCGAAAGCGTCCGACGTGCAGAATCTTACTTTTGAAGATATCGGCATAGGCGACGAAAAAAGCGCCGATCCCGGCGACGAGCCGGACCCCTTCGAAGAGATCCTCAGAATGTTCAGGGATAAATAAGTCTTAATAAGTTAAAAACAGGCGCCCGGCGGGCTGGCGGGGTCACTTAGGGATTCGTCGTAAAAGCGGTATAAAGCCATTCGGCTTTATACCGCTTTGTAATATCGGCAATGTATTTCGGCTTTAGGCGAGCAAAAAAGCGGAGGAATAATGGAGATATATTCCGAGCATTTTTTGTAAAGCCTTAAGCCGAAAGACGAAGACGATATAGGCTAATTCCTAAGCGACACCGCCATTTTCCGTCGGGCGCCGTTATGTGTCAAGCGGCCCCTTCGGAAAATATACTGAAATATAACCATATTCGGAGGGCACTATGTTGACCGTGATAAAATTCGGCGGCAGCTCGGTTTCCGACGCCGCGAAAATAGATAACGCCGCGCGTATAGCGAAGGATATTTACGAAAAAGGCGAAGAAGTAGTCATAGTCGTTTCGGCGCAGGGCGACATGACGGACGTATTGAAAAGCAAATCGACCGAGATATGCGCGTCACCCGACGTGCGGGAACTGGACGCGCTTTTGTCGACGGGCGAAGAGATATCGGTAAGCCTTATGGCGATGAAGCTTATCTCGCTCGGTATTCCCGCGGTCTCGCTCTGCGGCTGGCAGGCGGGAATACTTACGGGCGGTGAGCACGGAAGCGCGAAGATAAAGCGGATCTTTACCGAAAGGCTCGAAACGGAGCTTGCGAAGGGCAGGGTGCCGGTAGTCGCGGGCTTTCAGGGAATAGATGAAAAAGAGGATATAACGACGATAGGGCGCGGCGGCTCGGACACGACCGCGGCGGCTTTGGCGGCGGCGCTTTCAGCCGACCTTTGCGTAATATATACCGACGTCGCGGGCGTTCTTTCCGCCGACCCCGACGACGTGCCCGAAGCTAAACTCAATAAAGAGATAGGCTACGGCGAAATGCTTGAAATGGCGGCGTCGGGCGCCGGCGTGCTTCACGACAGATCGGTACAGATCGCCGAAAAAAACAGGCTTAAGCTTAAGGTCGCGTCAAGCTTTGAAAAAGGCGGGGGAACGCTCGTTACGGATACGGAGATAGAAGGGAACTGCGTTTACGGCGTGACCCGCGACTGTAACGCGGCGCTCCTCACGGCGTCGGGCGGCGCGCCGGGCGAAATGCTCGCGGCTTTATCCGAAAAGGGCGTAAAAGCCGATATGATAACCTGCTTCGGCGAAACGGTATGCTTTGCGGTACCCGAAACACAAGCCGAATCCGCCGAGCGCGTTTTAAAAGAGGTCTTGGGAAATGGCGCGAAGGCGTCGGCAGATAAAAGCGTGTCTAAGCTGTCTTTGGTAGGATGCGGTCTTTCAGGCGAGCCGGATATTCCCGCAAGGTTCTTTTCGCGCCTTGAAAAAGAGGGCGTGCCCGTCTTTCTTATTTCGTCGGGCGAAATAAGGATATCCGCGCTGATACCCGAAAAAGACGCCGTAAAAGCCGTTAAAGCGATACACGGCGAGTTTTTCGGGAAAAGAGAATGATAATTGCTTTCAAGCGCGTTTCGGCATTTGTTTTGTTTGAAAACAAAAAAGTTGTATTCTGATCAATAATATGTTATAATAAAATAACTTTATTATAGGCGTTTTTTGTCGGCGGTTTTTTCCGCCGGCAGGGCGCTTCAAATACGGTTGTGAAAGAAGTGGGTAACCGATGCCGCGTAAAAAGGGGATATACGAAAAGCTTTTCAAAAGACCTATTGATATAATTTGCGCGCTGCTCGCGCTTACGGTCTTCTGCTGGCTTTACGCGCTTGTCGCGATACTCGTAAGGGTCAAGCTCGGCAGCCCCGTAATATTCAAGCAGTACCGCCCGGGCAGGATAGACCCCAAGACGGGCGTTGAAAAGATCTTTACTCTCTATAAGTTCCGCACCATGACGGACGAAAAGGACGAAAACGGAAATCTTTTGCCCGACGATATACGGCTTACAAAGTTCGGCAAGTTTTTAAGGTCCTTCAGCTTAGACGAGCTGCCCGAGGCGATCAATATCTTAAAGGGCGATATGAGCGTTATAGGCCCGCGCCCCCAGCTCGTGCGCGACATGGTGTTCATGACGGCCGAACAAAGACGGCGCCACTTGGTGCGCCCCGGGCTTTCGGGCCTTGCGCAGATAAGCGGCAGAAACGCCGTAACGTGGGAAGGCAAGCTTGAAACCGACCTTGAATACATAAAAAAGATAACTTTAAAAAGAGACGTCTATATCGTTATAAAGACGGTCTTAAAGGTGCTTAAGCGCGAAGGCGTCTCCGCAGAGGGTATGGAAACGGCGGAGGACCTCGGCGATTATCTTTTAAGACTCGGCGAGATAGACCGCGACGCGTACGAAAAGGGGCAGACCGAAGCCAAAGAGCTTATAGGCGTGTAAAGATATGACGGAAGAGCAAACGAAAAAAGGACTTTTTTGGAGAACGCTTGAAAGCGTCGGCGTCCACGGGATGCAGGCGCTGATCCAGCTTGTTCTGGCGCGTTTGCTTTTGCCCGAGGATTTCGGGATAATCGCCATACTTAACATATTCGTAAGTCTGGCGAATACTCTCGTTCAGAACGGGCTCGGCGCCGGGCTTTTAAAGAAAAAGACCGTAGAGCATAAGGACCTGACGTCCGTCTTCGCGGTCGAATTCGGTATATCGTTTATAATATACGCCGTGATATTCTTTACCGCGCCGCGCATAGCGGAGTTTTACGGAAACGCCGGCCTTACGGTATATTTAAGAGTGTTTGCCGTAACGCTCGTTATAGGCTCGGTAAGCGCCGTACAGACGACGCTGCTTCGCTATAAAATGGACTTTAAGTCGAGCTTTATCGCGAACTTCGCCGGAATAACCGTGCAGGGCGTCGCGGGTATATGGATGGCGCTTCGGGGTTACGGGGTATGGAGCCTTATCGTATCGCAGGTCGCGTACAGAGCCGTAACGATGATATTGCTTACCGCTCTCGCGCGGTTTTTCCCGAAAGCCGAGTTTTCTCTCAAAACGCTTAAAGAGCTTTTTTCTTACAGCTGGAAAATGCTCGTCGGCTTTATCATCAACAGTATTTACGTTGATCTGTTTTCCCTTGTCTTCGGCAAAGCTTACGATGAAAAAACGCTCGGGTATTATTCAAAGGGCATAACGGTGCCGAACGTGATAAACCGCGTTTTTACCCAGGCGACGGCGGCGGTAATGTTTCCCGTCCTCGCGCGCTCGCGCGACGATAAGGCGGCGCTGCTCATCAACACGCGCGGGCTTCTGTCCGTAAGCGCGGCGCTCGTGCTTCCCGTTATGTCGGGGCTCGCGGCGGCTGCGGAACCTATGATAAAGGTGCTTTTTACCGAAAAATGGCTGCCCTCGGCGCCCGTCATTCAAATAATGTGCGTCGCCATGGCTTTCTGCGTTATCGGCAACGCGAATATGCAGTCATATAACGCCGTCGGCAGATCGGGGCTTTTCCTCACGCTCGAGGCGGTCAAAAGAGGCGCCGCGATAATACTTATTATAATACTGTCGAAAGTAAGCCTTACGCGCGCGCTTTACGCGGTCGCGGCGGTCGAGATAGTTTCTCTTTTCATAAACGCCCCGTTCAATAAAAAGCTTTTCGGGTATTCTTACAAAGACCAGTTTATTGATATAGCGCCTTACGTTCTGCTTGCCGCCGTGATATTCGGCGCGGCGTATTCTTTAAATCTGCTTCCCGCGTCCGACTTCGTGATATTCGTTCTTCAGATAGCGGTATGCGCCGTAATCTATCTTTTCTGCGTGTTCTTTATCAAAAAGGGCGCGTTTCAGGCAATAAAGACGATAATACTTGATTTTCTTAAAAAACGCCAAAAGACTCTTTGAGCAAAGGAGATAAAAATGAACGCAGCGGAACTGTTCACACAGACGTATAAAAAAGACCCCGAGGGTATTTCATTCTGCCCGTACAGAGTATGCCCCATAGGCGCGCATTCGGACCACCAGTTCGGCAAAATAACCGGGCTCGCGATAGACAAGGGGATAAGGATAGTTTACGCGCCCAAGCAGAACGGGATAATAGAGCTTACCTCTCTGCAGTTTGAAAAAAGAGCGCAGTTCCACGTAAACGCCATACCCGAAACGAAATGCGGCGACTGGGCGGATTATCTGCGCGGCGCGGCGAAAGAGCTTTCGGAAAAGTATCCTTTGCAAATAGGTCTTTCGGGCGTTATAGAGGGGAGCTTGCCGATAGGCGGGCTTTCGTCGTCAGCGGCGGTGACCATATCCTTTCTCGCGGCGCTCTCGGCGGTAAACGGTATAACGCTTTCTCAGGCAGAGGTCATAAATATGGCGCTTCTCGCCGAAAACAAATACGTGGGCGTCAGCTGCGGAAAGCTCGACCAGTCCTGCGAGGTCTACTCGAAAAAAGAGCGTCTTTTGTATCTTGACACAATAG
>JAFSVO010000230.1 GCA_017444965.1 Clostridia bacterium
ATATAGTCACCGACCCCGGCGACACGAGACTTGAAAAGAAGCAGATCCTTTCCGAAAAGGAATACAGCGAGAACGTCGAAATGTACGGCGAAGACGGCTTCAAAGCCGAAATGGGCGCCGAAGCGATCAAAAAGCTTCTTGCCGAAATAGACCTTGACGAGCTCGACGCGTCCCTGCGCCGCGAGCTTGAAGAGGCGAACGGCCAGAAGAAGATGAGGATAGTCAAGCGCCTTGAGGTCGTCGAAGCGTTCAAGACCTCGGGCAACCGTCCCGAGTGGATGGTTATGGACGTCATCCCCGTCATCCCGCCCGAACTCCGCCCGATGGTACAGCTCGACGGCGGCAGATTCGCGACCTCCGACTTAAACGACCTTTACAGAAGAGTCATCAACAGAAATAACCGTCTTAAAAGACTTCTCGAGCTCGGCGCGCCCGACATAATCGTCCGCAACGAGAAGAGAATGCTTCAGGAGGCGGTAGACGCCCTTATAGACAACGGCAGGCGCGGCCGCCCCGTCACGGGCCCCTCAAACCGTCCGTTAAAATCCCTTTCCGACATGCTCAAGGGCAAGCAGGGAAGATTCCGTCAGAACCTGCTCGGTAAGCGCGTCGACTATTCCGGCCGTTCGGTCATAGTCGTCGGACCCGAGCTTAAGATCTATCAATGCGGTCTGCCTAAGGAAATGGCGCTCGAGCTTTTCAAGCCCTTCGTTATGAAAAAGCTCGTAGAGGACAATATCGCCAATAATATAAAGAGCGCGAAGAAGATGGTCGAAAGATCCAAGACCGAGGTGTGGGACGCCCTCGACTTCGTTATAAAAGATCACCCCGTCATGCTCAACCGCGCGCCTACGCTGCACAGGCTCGGCATCCAGGCATTCGAGCCGATACTCGTTGAAGGCAGAGCGATAAAGCTTCATCCGCTCGTCTGTACGGCGTTCAACGCCGACTTCGACGGCGACCAGATGGCGGTCCACGTTCCTCTTTCCGCGGAAGCGCAGTGCGAAGCAAGACTTCTCATGCTTTCGGCAAACAACCTCTTAAAGCCGCAGGACGGCGCGCCCGTCACGGTCCCGTCGCAGGACATGGTCCTCGGCGCGTACTACCTTACCATAGAGCGTGAGGAAGAGGGCACGGGCAAGGTGTTCGTAAACGAAGACGAAGCCATAATGGCTTACGATAACCGCGTCGTAGGCATCCATTCGCCCATAAAGGTGCGTATGGAAAAGGAGATAGACGGCAAGATACAGAGCAGGATAGTCGACGCGACCGTCGGCAGGCTCATATTCAACAGAGCCATCCCGCAGGATCTCGGTTTTGTCGACAGGACGAAAAAAGAAAATCTTTTCGACCTCGAAATAACCTTCGTCTGCGGCAAGAAGGAACTCGGCAAGATAATCAAGGCGTGCATAAAGAAGCACGGCTTCAAGCAGACGGCGGGCCTTCTCGACAGTATCAAGGCGCTGGGCTTCAAGTATTCGACTCTGGGCGCAATAACCGTTTCGGCGGCTGATATGACGATACCCAAGAAGAAATACGAGCTCGTGAGCGAGACCGAGAGCAAGGTCGCCGAGATAGCCGAGCTATACAAGCAGGGCCTTATCACCGACGCCGAGCGTCACCGCCTCGTTATAGAGGAATGGGACAAAACGACCAAGGACGTCACCAAAGCCCTTATGGACAATCTCGACCCCTTCAACCCGATAATGATGATGTCCACCTCGGGCGCGCGCGGAAGTATCAACCAGATACGTCAGCTCGCGGGCATGCGCGGTCTTATGGCTAACACCGCCGGCGAAACGATAGAGATACCCATTAAGGCGAACTTCCGCGAAGGCCTTTCGGTCCTTGAATACTTCATCTCTTCGAGAGGCGCGCGTAAAGGCCTTGCCGATACGGCGCTGCGTACCGCCGACTCGGGCTATCTTACCCGCCGTCTCGTCGACGTATCCCAGGACGTCATAATAAGAGAGCACGACTGCGGCTCGGACGACGGAATATGGGTGCGCGAGATATCCGAAGACGGTCAGATGATAGAGCCCTTCAAGGAAAGGCTCATAGGCAGATATCCGGTAAGCGACGTGCTCCATCCCAAGACCAAAAAGGTCATAGTTTCCAAGGATAAGCTTATGAACGACGCGGACGCCGACGCGATAATCGCCGCCGGAATAACCGAAGTCCGCATAAGATCGGTCATAACCTGCCACAGCCGTTACGGCGTGTGCACCAAGTGCTACGGCTCCAACTTAACGAGCGCCGAGGCGATTGGCATAGGCGAGGCGGTCGGCATAATCGCCGCCCAGTCGATAGGCGAGCCGGGCACGCAGCTCACGATGCGTACCTTCCATACCGGCGGCGTTGCCGGTAAGGATATCACGCAGGGTCTTCCCCGCGTCGAAGAGCTTTTCGAGGCGAGAAAGCCCAAGAAGGCGGCTGTCCTTACCGAGATAGGCGGCACCGTCCATATCGAAGAGGCGCGCCGCGGCACCATGCACAACGTCACCGTCACCGACGACGAGCACGGCGAAGTCAGAAATTACCTTATCCCGATCGGCGTGCATTTAAAGGTCGAAGAGGGCGACAAGATAGAACGCGGCACGGCTCTTACGGGCGGCGCGCTCCATCCGCAGGACGTCCTTGTAACGCGTGACATCGAGGCGGTCCGCGAATACCTTATCCGCGAGGTACAGAAGGTCTACCGTCAGCAGGGCGTCGATATAAACGACAGACACATAGAGGTCATAGTGCGCCAGATGATGCGTAAGGTCAAGATAGAGACCTCCGGCGACACCGAGCTTCTCCCCGGCTCTATGGTCGATATATTCGAGTTTATAGACGCCAACAAGAAGCTTTCCGGGGATCAGGAAAAAGCGACCGCGGCGCCCGTGCTGCTCGGCATCACCAAGGCGAGCCTCGCGACCGACAGCTTCCTGTCCGCAGCGTCCTTCCAGGAGACGACCAGGGTCCTTACCGACGCCGCGATATGGGGCAAGATAGACCCGCTGCTCGGTCTTAAAGAGAACGTCATAATCGGTAAGCTCATCCCCGCCGGCTCGGGACTTCCGATGTACGCTAACGCCGATTACAGCGAAAATATAGAAATGGTTGACTAATCGGAAAGTACGTGTTATAATAAGATTTTGTGAGACGCCTTAAGCGGATATTATTTCCGCTTAAGGCAAGAATAAAGCTATAACGGGCTAAAAGCCCGATAAATAGTAATCTTTGAAGAAGGAGGAATACCGTTAATGCCTACGTTCAATCAGTTGGTCCGCAAGGGCAGAGAGATGCCTACCTACAAGTCCGCGTCTCCTGCGCTCCAGAAAGGCTTCAACACCAAGAAGACCATGCCTATCGATCAGGCGTGTCCTCAGAAGCGCGGCGTCTGCACCACAGTCAAGACGATGACGCCGAAGAAGCCGAACTCCGCTCTCCGTAAAGTCGCCCGTGTGCGTCTTACGAACGGAATGGAAGTATGGGGCTACATCCCCGGTATCGGACACAACCTGCAGGAGCACTCGGTCGTTATGGTGCGCGGCGGTCGTGTAAAAGACCTCCCCGGCGTTCGTTACCATATCATCCGCGGCACGCTCGATACGCAGGGCGTGACCGGCCGTATGCAGGCCCGCAGCAAGTACGGCGCAAAGAAGCCGAAAGCAGCCAAAGCAGGTAAGTAAGCCTGCGGCTGAGACGCTTTGAACGGTGTTCCGTTATTATACCGGGGCAAACGTTTAAGGCGCGAACAGGGGCTTTATGCTCTTGAGTACCTATGAAATCATTCTATGAAGGAGGGAAGCAAAGTGCCAAGAAGAGGATTTGTCCCGAAGCGTGACGTTTTACCCGATCCGCTTTACGACTCCAAGCTGGTAACGAAGCTTATCAACAACGTGATGTTAGACGGCAAAAAGGGCGTCGCCCAAAGGATCGTCTACGATGCGTTTGAAATCGTCAAAGAAAAAACAGGAAAAAACCCGGCCGAAGTCTTTGAAGAAGCTATGGCGGCAGTCAGCCCCGAGCTCGAGATAAAGACCCGTCGCGTCGGCGGCGCGAACTATCAGGTACCTATGGAAGTTCGCCCCGAAAGAAAGCAGACTTTAGGACTGCGCTGGATAACCACCTATGCCCGCGCCAGAGGCGAAAAGACTATGAAAGAACGCCTTGCCGGCGAGATACTCGACGCTATTGCGGGTACCGGCGGCGCGGTCAAAAAGCG
>JAFSVO010000231.1 GCA_017444965.1 Clostridia bacterium
CGTGCGTTTTGGAGTTAGGACAGGGCGTCGGCGCGATGACTTCAGAACTGTGTATGATATCAAAGCGTGTTGCCGCGATAGAACTTGACGAAAGACTTTTTCCGCTGCTTTCCGAAACGCTCGGCGAATACGACAATTTTACGCTTGTAAAGGGAGATATTTTAAAAACGGACATACGGGCGGTATGCGCGTCTTTCGACGGAAGCAGGGCGGTCGCCTGCGCTAATCTTCCTTATTACATAACTACCCCGGCAATTACAGCGCTTATAAACAGCGGGTGTTTTGAAAGCATAACCGTAATGGTGCAGAAAGAGGTAGCCGACAGGATTTGCGCTTCGCCCGGCAAAAAGGATTACGGCGCGTTTACTCTGTTTGTAAAATACTATTCCGAACCTGTGTTTATCGGTGACGTTTCCCGCGATTGCTTTATACCTTCACCGAATGTGGATTCGGCGGTGGTAAGGCTGGATATGCTCAAAAAACCGCGGGTCGCATGCGACGAAAAACTGTTTTTTAAAACCGTGAAATGCGCTTTCGCGCAAAGAAGAAAGACTTTGCTAAACTGCATAAGCGGTCAGTTCGGGCTTGACAAAAGCGCCGTGTCAACTCTTTTGACAAACGCCGGGATCGACGCAAACGCAAGGGGAGAGACGCTTTCGATAAATGATTTCGCAAAAGTGACCGATAAACTCGGGGAATTATTATAAAAGAGGCAGTGGACGTATGATCTTAAAAGCAATCGCCGTTTATCTTGCGATAATAAACGTAACGGCGTTCGCCGTTTGCGGCGCTGACAAAAGCGCGGCAAAAAGGGGTGCGTGGCGAGTTCCGGAAAAAACGCTTTTCCTGCTTGCGATCATTGGGGGAAGTCTCGGCCTGTGGCTCGGAATGAAAGTATTCAGACACAAAACGAAGCATTGGTATTTCGTCGTAGGCGTTCCGCTTATTTTCATTATTCAGGTCGCGGCGTGTATTTTCATTTATTTAAAAACAAACGGGAACGTGTAATACAAACGACTTTATCTAATTGTTGATCACGGACGGACGGCAGATACCGTCCGTTTTATTTTTGTGACAAAAAATGTCTTATGACAATTTTTTGTCACTATATTTATTTATCGGATTCAGTGTGCTATATTATATCTGTATAATTATATGTCGAAGTATGCACGTCCGGAGGATGTTAAATGTTTTCGGAACGATTAAATAAGCTTTTTTCTGACGTTTTTGATACTACTTCGGGGGAGTTTGCCAAAACGACCGGGTACGACCGTTCGTATATTTCACATCTCAGAAACGGTGACAGAGTTCTTAAACAGGGTCACGCTTCCGCGGATAAACTCATTCTTGCCGTTTGTTCTTTTGCCGAAACAAAAGGGGTTTGTGAGAAACTGCACAAATACGTTAACGCCCGTAACGGGGCGTCTTCAGACGAACTTTCGGCTGCGGTAGGCGCGTGGCTTTTTGAAGACACTGACGCAGGCGCGGAAAAACAGCGTTACCAGAAACACGACGTAAAAGGAAAACACCTTAAGAGCAATTTCGGAACGAAGCTTGCGCTCGTTATGGAAATAGCCGACGTCTCGTCTTCTAAGCTTGCACGTTTTCTGAACGTCGATCCTTCTCTTGTCATAAAGTTCAAAAGCGGAATACGCGTTCCACGCGAAAATCATCCGATCATCCGCGAGATGAGCGTTTTGCTCACCGACCATATTTTTACGCTTGACCGTATCGCCGCCCTTGCGGAGCTTTTGAACGAACCTGCAGACGAACTGTCCGACAGGGCAGTCTGTTCAAGTCGGCTTGAGTCTTGGCTGAGGGATTTCAGCGTTGTCGATCCTGCTGTAATAGCGGGATTTCTGGAAGGTATCGATTCTTTCCGTTCTGAAGCGAGCATTCCCGTCGTCGCTCTTGAAAACGCCGCGAACGAAGATCTGCTTTCCGATAACGCCGAAACGTACGAGGGTACCGAGGGATTAAGGCGCGCTGTTCTTCGCTTTCTGGGGAACGCGGTAAAAAATAAGGAAAAAGAGCTTTGGCTCTATTCCGATCAAAGCCTTGACTGGATGATAAGCGACAAGAGTTTTTTCCTCAAGTGGGCGTCGCTTATGAGCGCGTACGTTCGCGGCGGCGGGAAAATACTTATCATTCATAACGTAGACCGCGGACTTGAAGATATGATTGCGGCTATACAGAGCTGGATGCCGCTTTACGTTTCCGGCTTAATAGACAGCAGATATTGCCTTCGCCGCGGCGGTGAGCGTTTCTCCCATACTTTTTTCATTGCTCCTCAAAGCGCCTGCGTTTCGGCGGTATGCGTTTGCGGAAAGGAAAAGGAAGCGCTTTACAGATATACAACGGAGGATAAAGGGCTTTCCCATTACTGCGTTCTTTTCCGCGATCTGCTTTCGGAATCGCGTCCTCTTATTTCGATAAACAGCGGCGATAATCTGTGGTACGTGCCGTCTATGTTAAACGAAAAATGCGTGCACTTAGCGGGACGTTCGCTGTCTTTAGGCACTATGCCCGAAAGTCTTTTGAAACGTATTCTGGACCGCTCGGGACTTTCTGACGATATAAAAAAGAAGATTTTTTCCGAATGGGCGAGCAAACGCGAACTGATTACCGAAAAGTGCGCGTACGGCGAGATACATGAATGTATACCCGCTTTCGAAAAGCAGGAGCTTTCTCAAGGCGGCATAGCCGTAGACACGTTGCACGCCGAATTATACTATACGCAAAGCGAATACGAAGACCATGAAAGAGAGATAACGCGCTTATCCGAGAGAGAAAAAGGGTATCGCGTGCATCGCTTGAAGGATCTGCCGTTTGAGCATATAAAACTTGTTGTCTCAAACCATGCGGCAACCATCATTTCCACATCGGGGAACACTATAAGTTTTACCGTTTCGCATCCGCTTATGTGCCTCGCTTTTAACGACTTTGTAAAAAAACTTGAAGAAGGACGCTGAAACGGCATCCATTGTTTTCAGTTAATAATTTTTATTTTTGCTTTTTTCACGCGAATAAACAGGAGGTATTTTCATGAGAAGGAAGATTTCAAAAAGAGTATTGGCGCTGATCCTCGTTTTGGGAATGCTGGCGGGGCAGCTGCCGTTTACCGCTTTCGCCGCGCCCGAAGACGAGGC
>JAFSVO010000232.1 GCA_017444965.1 Clostridia bacterium
CGTCGCGGCGCAGCGCTATACGAGGACGGCGGTGACTACCGTCTGCGTCGACAACCTCAGCTTTTTAAAGCCCGCGTTTCTGGGCGACACAGTCGTTCAGGAGGCGTTCGTCACCTGGACGGGGCGTACCTCGCTTGAGGTGAGAGTCGACACCTACGTCGAAAAGCTTGACGGCGAGCGCGATCTTACGAACCGCGCCTATATCGTTTTCGGCGCGCTCGACGAAAACGACGATCCCGCCCCCGTGCCTCCTTTTACCCCCGAAACGGAGGAAGAAAAGGCGGAATACGCCGCCGCGCTTGAAAGAAGAAAGATACGCCTGAAAAGGTAAACGAAAGTATAAAAGCGTTCCGATACAGCCCGTCGGAACGCTCTTTTTTTATTATTACGGCTTGCAGATGCCGCATGGGGAATAGCCCATATCCAGCACTTCCTGCCTCGTACCGTTAAAATCCTGCCTGTTTTTCTCTTTCATCGAGGCGACGCCCGAGCAGGACGGATAATGGAATCTTTTAGAGTTTATATTAAGCACGTAATCGGTCTTCTCTTCGCCGGCGGGCGTTTCCTCCGGCGCGGCGAGCGGCGCGTCCTCTTTTTCCGGTGGCGCGGGCTCTTCTTCAAGCGCCTTAAGCGCGGGGGCTTCCTCCGCCGCGGGCGGCGTTTCTTCCGTCGGCGTGATCTCTTCCGCGGGCGGCGCGTCATCTTGCGGCATGCTTCTGTCCGAGGGCGCCGCGGCGTCCCCGGGCGTTTCCTCATAGACCGCGCCGCCGAAAACGGGCGTTTCGGCGTTTTTACCGGCGCACGCCGAAAGCGTGAAAAGCACCGCGATCGCCGCGCAAATCGCCGCCTTTTTTATGATCTTTGCCATCAGTCAAGCTTCTGAAGCCCGGACATGGTCGCGATAACAATAAGCGTCATATCCTCGGTAAGCTTCTTTTCGGGGTCGACGGTAACGGTGACCGTTTTGCCCTCTTTTATCGCCACAACGTTTATCGAATACTTTTTGCGAAGATTAAGCTCGATAAGGTTTTTCCCGGCCCATTCGGGTTTTACCTCAAGCTCGACGACGCCGAGATCGTCGGATATCTCTATAAGATCGACGAAGCCCGAGCTTAAAAGGTTTTTGGCAAGTCTTACGCCCGATTCCTTTTCGGGCAGTACCACTCTGTCGGCGCCGACGTTTTTGTAAATTCTGCCGTGCATCTCGGAAGCGCATTTCGCGACGACCGTCTTAACGCCCGCCTCTTTGCAGAGCATAATGGCGATAACGCTTGCCTCCAAGCTCTGCGCCATGGCTATTATAACGACGTCGACCTCTTCTATGCCGAGCTGCATAAGCGCGTCTCTGTCGGTCACGTCGGCGCATTTGCAGACGGGTATTTTAAGCGCCGCCTCGTTTACCGCGTCCTCGTCGGCATCTACGGCTATCACGTCGGCGCCGCTCTGCGAAAGCTCTTCGGCGACCGAAGAGCCGTATCTGCCCAGTCCGAATACCGCATAGGTCTTTTTCGATCTCATAATAATACCTCTCTTATCCTACGCTTATTTCTTCCGTCGGATCCTTGACGGCGTTTTTGTTTTCGCGTCTTAAATTGAACGCCACGGCAAGAGATATGGGCCCGACCCTGCCGAGGTACATCGTCGCCGTTATAATAAGCTTCTGCACAGTGCCGAAGCTGCCCGTGACGCCTCTTGAAAGCCCGACCGTAGCCGTCGCGCTGACCGCCTCGTAAATCGCGTCGAGCGTATCAAAAGAGCTCGTCGCCAAAAGCGCGACCGACGAAACAAAGGTTATCGCGAAAGACATCGCGACGACGGCGAGCGCGCGTTTTACCGCCGCGGGGGCTATACTTCTGCGGAACATGGTCGTTTCGTTTTTCGACCTTACCGACGACAGCGCCGCCGCCAGAATAACGGCAATGGTAACCGTTTTCACGCCGCCCGCCGTGCCCACGGGCGAGCCGCCTATGAACATGAAAAGCAGCGCCGTTACGGCGGACGCGGGGGTAAGCCCGTTCTGAGGCACCGTGGCGAAGCCCGCCGTCCTCGTCGTCACCGACTGGAAAAACGCCGCCTCAAGCTTATGCGTAAATGAAAACGCGCCTATCGTGTACGGGTTGTCGTATTCAAAAATCAGAAACAGAGCCGTTCCCGCGACAAGCAGTACCGCCGTCGCCGAAAGGGCTATCTTGCTGTGAAGGGAGAGCCGTTTTAAGGGGTTTTGCCTGTTTTCGCGCTTTTCGCGGAAAACGCGCAGAACGTCAAGCCAGACTATAAAGCCGATACCGCCGAGGATTATAAGCGCGCAAGTTACGAAATTCACGACCGGGTTCACGACAAAATCGCAAAGGCTGTCCTCGCCTATCACGTCGAGCCCCGCGTTGCAGAACGCAGATACCGAGTTGAAGACCGACGCCCATATACCGCGCGCGCCCATGGCGGGCACGAACGCCGTCATATATATAAGCGCGCCCGCGCCCTCTACCGCGAAGGTGCCGGCGATGACCTTTTTCACGAACTGTCTTTGCCCGGCGAGAGAGTTCAGATTGAACGCCTCCTGCAAAAGCAGTCTGTCGGGCAGGCGCATTTTGCGGTTCGCCGCCATAACGACGCCCGCCGTCACGGTGATTATCCCGAGGCCGCCTATCTGAATAAGGACGAGTATGACCGCCTGCCCGAAAACGCTCCACGCCGAAGCGGTCGTAAGCGTAACAAGCCCCGTCACGCACACCGAGGTCGTCGCCGTGAAAAGCGCGTCCTCCAACGCCACGGCTTTCCCCGACGCCGAGCTTACGGGCAGTGCCAGAAGGACCGTGCCCGCTATTATCGCCGCCAAAAAGCCGAGCATTATTATTTGTGTCGCCGACAGCCTTTTGTTCATTTTTTCGCCTTTCTTTTCCGTTATGTAATACATTATATCCGCACACGCCTTTTATGTCAATAAATCTTCCGTCCGCGCCGCGTTCCGATATTTATACGAAAAAAACGCACGTTTTTCGCGTTTGGCAAAATACACAAAAACGACATATTTTTTTGTCTTTTTTTATCGCAAATTCGGGTTGAAATTTTTGCCGTTTTTTTATAAAATAAATATGTATTTTCTAAAGAAAACTTTTTGAAAGGAGTCTTACGGATGAAGCTTCTGGAAGAGCGTATCATAAAAGACGGCACAGTGCTCCCGGGCGGCGTCCTTAAGGTAGACTGCTTTCTCAACCACCAGCTCGATATACCCCTGTTCTGCGAGCTCGCGAAGGAGTTTTACCGCCTTTTCGCGGACTGTAATATCAACAAAATACTGACCATAGAGGCATCCGGACTAGGCTTGGCGAGCATAACCGCCGAGCGGTTCGGGTGCCCTGTCGTTTTCGCCAGGAAATCGCGCACAAAAAACCTTTCGCCCGACGTGTATTCGGCAAAAGTCTTTTCCTTCACCCACGGCGAGCCGTACGACGCCCTCGTTTCCAAAAAGTATCTCTCCCCCGCGGACAACCTTCTTATAATAGACGATTTTCTCGCCATGGGCGAGGCGCTCACGGGGCTTTGGAGCATAGCCGGGCAGGCGGGCGCGCGCGTCGCGGGCGCGGGTATCGCTATTGAAAAGGCGTTTCAGCCGGGCGGCGACAATTTAAGAAAACAGGGCCTTCGCATAGAGTCCCTCGCCCGTATCGCCTCGATGGACGAAAACGGCGTGACCTTCTGCTGATCTTTACCGCTTCGCGGATAAGATAAAAAGAGAAAAAATTTTAAAAAACGGAGGAAATAACATGAAAAAGATCATCGCTCTGCTCCTCGCGCTCGTAATGTGCGCAGCGCTCGTTGCCTGCGGCCAGAAGACCGAGACGGCTGAACCCGCCGCCGACGCGACTCCCGCCGAAGACGCCGCCCCCGCCGTAAAGGCCGGCTTCATCTTCCTGCACGACGAAAACTCCACCTACGACCTCAACTTCATCAACGCGGCTAAAGCCGCCTGCGAACAGCTCGGCATCGAGTACATCCTCAAGACCAACATCCCCGAAGGTCAGGAATGCTACAACACCGCGGCTGAGCTCGTCGACGCCGGCTGCAGCATCGTCTTCGCCGACAGCTTCGGTCATGAAGACTTCATGATCCAGGCCGCGAAGGAATTCCCCGAAGTTCAGTTCTGCCACGCGACCGGCACCAAGGCCCACACC
>JAFSVO010000233.1 GCA_017444965.1 Clostridia bacterium
GACCGCTTCAACAGTCTTGATAACAGCCATCTTCATATCGTGAGGTTCCGCTTCGTTTAAGGGTTTAAAGAACCTGATCTTATTATTGCTGCCGAACTGCTGGAGCATTTTCCTTATCTCGGGCTGGAAAAGAATAATAAGCGCGAGAATGCCGATTTTAAATACGGAGGAAAGTAAATAATTTATAGTGTTAAGTTTCAGCCACCCGGAAACGAGCAATGCGGCAAACAGAATAAGAAGAGCCTGTAAAACGTGCTGCACGCTAGTTCCCCTGACAAGCCGCAAAAGATAATACAAAAAGAACGTTACAAGCAGAATATCAATAATATCCATCACGGTAACGAGACGCAGCGTTTGCAAGATATTGTTGAAAAATTCCATATTACCCTTCCAAAACTCTGTATTTCTTTACTTATATATAATAACAGATATAATAAACAATTTCAATAGAAAGAATGAGCAAATCTATTGATTTTTTCAACTGATTTTGCTATTTCTTTTTCCGTATTGAACACGGAAAAGCTTAACCGGACCGTCCCTTTTTCAACGGTCCCTCCGCATTCATGCGCCAAAGGCGCGCAATGAAGACCGCCTCTTACGCATATCCCGTTATCCGATAGATACTCGCAAACCGTTTCGCTGTCCGCGTTTTTTAAATTAAAGGACAGCACGCCGTGCGTATGCGTATCAGATGAGATAATATTAACGTTTTTAATTGCAGATAATCCCTCTTTCGCAGCTTTCAAAAGACTGTTCTGATGCTTTTTGACTGCAAGAACAGAATTCTTTTTTAAAAAGGAAATACCCGCAGAAAGCCCTGCTATGCCGGAAACGTTCGGCGTTCCGCTTTCAAAAACGTCCGGAAGATAATCCGGCTGAAAAGGACTTCTTGAATTACTGCCCGTTCCGCCCTCAATCAAACTGTAAAGAAAATCTTCTTTACAGCATAGTAAAATGCCCGTTCCGTGGGGCCCGTATAGCCCTTTATGACCGGGCATGCAAATATAAGCCGCGCTCTTAAGCTTTGACTCGTCGATCATTGTGCTTCCCGCCGACTGAGACGCGTCTATTATCATAGGGATATTAAAAGAATTACATATCTCGTCTATTTCTTTTACGGGCATCTCGTTTCCGTATACGTTAGATACGTGATTTACTATCACGCAGTCCGGTTTTTCTTTATTTATCAGTTCTTTGAAGGCGACTAGCGCCCCTTCGGTATCAAATGGCCGCGAACGTGCGACGGAATACGTTACGCCGGCTTTTCTGAGAGATTCAAGCGGTCTTATCACGGAATTGTGCTCATATCCCGATATCACGGCATGGCCGCCTTTATTCAATATGCTTTTTATCGCAATATTCAATGCGTGAGTAGCGTTATTTGTGAAAACGACCTTTTCCGGCGATGACGGGATCCCGAAAAGCTCTGCCGCCGCAATCCTGCAGTTAAAAATCGCTTCAGCCGCTTTATTAGAAGGAATATGCCCTCCTCTTCCCGGATTGGCATATTCCTTCAATGCTTTTACTACGGCTTCAGTTACGGCCGGCGGCTTCGGGAACGTTGTCGCGGCGTTATCAAAATAGATCATATGACGCAATATTTACCCTGTTCGTTTATTCGAAAAGCGGAAATAAAGCTTACGCCGGTTTTAGCAAGGATCTTTTTTGCGGCTTCAAGATCTTTGCATTTGATCCTTAGAGAATACCCGCATCCTCCTCCCGAAAGGGATACCGGCGTTCTTATCATATATGAATTTATATTCGCCGCTTTTAATTTTATTGCGGCGTTCTGCGCGTAAGTTATAGACTTAAAAAGAATAAGACAATTCATAAAACAAGACACTCTCCTTTGTCTTATTCTATGCATTGTCTTTGCAAGGTGTTTATTTGTTTGACCGCTATCTTTCTTCTAGAAGCGCGACGGCATACGCTTTAACGCCGAGTCCCCGACCCGTAAACCCGAGTCCCTCTTCTGTTTTTGCTTTTACCGACACGCAAGAGGCAGAAATGCCCAAACTGCGGGCGAGGTTCTCTCTTATACCGTCGACGTATTCGGAAAGCCGAGGCTTTTGAAGAACGACCGTAGAATCGACGTTTATAACGCGATACCCGCGCTCTTTTAACTCGTCTACGCATTTATTAAGCAGTATAATGCTTGATATGCCTTTATATCTTTCGTCGGTGTCGGGAAAATGCTTTCCTATATCTCCCAATGCCGCGGCGCCGAATAGCGCGTCAATTACAGCGTGAGTAAGGACGTCCGCGTCGCTGTGCCCGAGCAGCCCCTTTTCAAAAGGGATCTCGACCCCTCCGAGGATAAACGGCTTTCCTTCCTCAAATCCGTGAACGTCATATCCGAAACCTATTCGCATTTATCTTTCCTCATTTCTGTCAACGCTTTTGCCAGGAAGACGTCTTCATTTGCGGTAATTTTGATATTTAACGGCGAACATTCGACAAGATAAGGCTTCGCGCCGATCTTTTCAAGCGCCGACGATTCGTCTGTGACCAAAGGGTCGTTACCGTCAACCGCCTTTTTAAGCGCGGCAAAGAGCAATGATCTATCCGCGCCCTGAGGGGTTTGAACTGCCGCAAGAGTATTTCTGTCCAGAGTCGATACTATTCGTTCGCCTTCAAGCGTTTTGACCGTATCCGTCATCCTTCTGCCCGCCGCGGCGCAGCCGTAACGCTTTGTCATTTCATATACGCGCCGAATATCTTCCTTTTCTATAAAAGGTCTAGCCGCGTCATGCACTAAGACGTAGTCGGCTTTCGAGGAGCATGCAAGCATCGCGTTATAAACGCTTTCAAGCCTTGTTTTTCCGCCCATTACGACCTTTGTGACCTTATTA
>JAFSVO010000234.1 GCA_017444965.1 Clostridia bacterium
AAAAATGAAAAAAACAGTCGTTTTGGCAGTATTATTTATAGCGGCGGTTTACCTGCTCCCGGCTTTTACGCCGGGAAACAAGAAAGAGGACAAGTCTTTTCCGCAAAATGACAGTCCGGCGTCGTTGACGGAAGACGGGACCGTTTACGAAACTTTCGGCGAGGACGAGCGTTATGATGAAAAAAAGACGATTTCGGTGCTTGTCGGGGGAAAAACGCGTGAAATGACGCTCCACGATTATCTGGTCGCCACGGTAGCCGCGGACCTGCCGGCAAGCTTTCCGATGGCGGCGCTCAAAGCCCAGGCTGTGGCGGCGCGAAGTTACGCATTATATAAGACGGAGCGCGGCAAAGACGACGAAAAGCATCCGGAAGCGGACCTCTGCGACGACAGTTCTCACTGCGCGGCTTTTTTCGATATCAAACTGTTCGGCAAAAACGTATGGGGCGACAAGTATGAAGAGTACGCCGAAAGGATAGTAGCCGCGGTAAAAAGCACCGACGGAGTAATTGCCGTAAGCGACGGAAAGGTCATAGCGGCGGTGTTTCATTCGGCGTCATGCGAAAAAACAGAAGCCGCGGTAACCGTTTGGGGCAGCGATTATTCTTATCTTAAAAGCGTCGACAGTCCGGGAGGAAGCGATTCGCCCGATTATTACGGCACTGTGACGGTAAGCCTTTCCGAGTTTTGCAAAAAGATCGGTGAAAAACACAAAAACGCCGATTTCAGCTCGCCTGCATCTCAATGGTTCACGTCGGCGAAAAGGAGCGAAGCGGGCGGCGTCGTATCCGTCGTTTGCGGCGGAGTTACGTTAAAGGGCACCGAAATAAGAGAGATGTTCGGACTTAATTCAACAAATTTTGTGATAGAAATATCCGGGAAAGAAATTACTTTTATTACCAAAGGCGCGGGGCACGGCGTGGGAATGAGCCAGTACGGCGCAAGGGCTATGGCGCTTTCGGGTCTTTCTTTCGACAATATAATAAAACACTATTACAGCGGCGTTGAGCTTATGATAAAAAAATAACGCGTTTTTGAATATAAAAGACTTTCGCAGGCAATAATACCTGCGGAGGTGCAGTACATTGAATGAGAAAAAAGACACGGCGTTTATAAAAGCGCTCAAACGAGTCGAAGACAAAGGATTTTACATAATCCTGAGTCTTTGCATAATTGCAATCGGCGTATCGGGTTATGTATTGTTTGTCAACAACGAAACGGAATCTGTATTGAGCGAAAACCCCGAAAGCGTTTGGTCTTTGGACGACGTTATGGGTGATATATCAACGGGGGATAATGATGAGGACGAAGAATACGTCCCGACTCCTCCGGAGATAGATATTGAAAATTTAACAAAAGAAACCGAAAAAGACAACATCGAAGTTAAAACGGCGGCAAATCTTCCCAAAGCCATACTCCCGACGGAGGGCGGCATAACGAGGGGCTTTTCAGGAAACGAGCTGTTGTACGACGTGACTATGTGCGATTACAGAACGCATAACGGAACTGACTTTTCATGCACTCAGGGCGACAGTATTTTCTGCCTTCGCGACGGAAAAGTCGACAAAGTGTACGATGACGGACTATTCGGGTGGACGGTAAGAGTCAGGCATTCGGACGGTATCGTAAGCTCGTATTCGGGCCTTTCGCCCGGGATATCGCTTAACGAAGGCGACGATATCAAAATGGGAGATCCCGTCGGCACCGCCGGAGGCACCGCAATAGGTGAAATTAACGAACCCTTCCACGTGCACGTATGCGCGGAAAAGGACGGAAAATATATCGACGTAATGAGTCTTTTTGAATAAAAAATCAATATTATTATGAAAAAGAGGGATAAAGCCCACGGGCTTTATCCCTCTAACCGTTGCTGCGGATATGCGTGTTTACTTGCTTTTTGCGCCGATACGAGACCAGAGTATTATTATCGCCTGCGCGGGAACGCCTATTATGAAAATAAGCCAGTAATTGATACCGAAAGGCAGGCAGGTAAGATAGACGGATGCGAGGATCGCCCAAAGCAGAAGCGATATAATAAGGAACATCAGGCGCTTGTTGAACCAGACGCAGGAAAAAACGAGCCATACTATAAAAGAAACGGGCACGGCGTAAACGTATACGAGCCAGAAGTTAAGAGAATTGCCCATAAAGAAATTGACTATCACAAAGCAGAGAGTAGCTATAAGAGCAACGGAAAGGATACATATACCTGTAATAATGATCCTGTTCTTTGTCTTTGAGCGGCGGGGAAGACGCGCTTCGGATGAATGCTCGTTTAAAAGATAGTCTACCGTGACGGAAAACAAAGAGGCTATCTCTTTTAAAACGGCGACGTCCGGCAGTGATTCGGCGCGCTCCCATTTTGAAACGGCTTTATCCGAATAATTCAGCTTTTCGGCAAGCTCCGCTTGCGTCATATTATTAAATTGGCGTAGCGCGGATATATTTTTTGCGACGGTGGGCTTTATATCCTGCATTGCGCACCTCCGAAAACTCTTGCGATCTTTTTTATGATTATATCACGCGAAAACCCTTTTTGCAACAAGCAATTCTACTGCCGGTAGAGCGGTAGAATGAAAAGTCTACCGACCGCGTTTTCAACTGTTTACATTATAAACCCCGATGTAGATTGTAATTCGGAAAGCCGGTGTTATAAAATAATATCGTACAAAAAGCAGGAGGTTTTGTTCGATGAGCGATTTCGTGTTGATGACAGATTCGGCGTGTGATATATCGCGCGATCTTTTGTCCGAATGGGGAGTAAGTTACGTAAGTCTTTCATTCAGATTTCAAAAAGATGATAAAGAATACTACGACGGCGATATGGACCCCGAACGGTTTTACGATAATATCCGCAAAGGAAACTACGCCAAAACGTCGGCGGTAAACGTTTCTTCCGTAAAAGATAAAATAGAAGAGTTTTTAAAGTACGGAAAAGACGTTTTGTACATAGCTTTTTCATCCGGGCTCAGCATGACTTACAATTCGGGAGTCAGCGCCGCGGACGAACTTCGCGCCGAATACCCGGACAGAAAGATAGTCGTTATAGATTCACTTGCGGCGTCCGCGGGCGAAGGTCTTTTGGTCTATCTCGCTTCCCTTGAAAAGAAAAACGGCGTATCCATTGACGAACTCGCCGATTTTGTAATTAAAAAAAGAGAGCATTTGTGTCACTGGTTCACCGTGGACGATCTTAAGTATTTAAGAGCGGGCGGCAGGGTCAGCGCGACTACCGCAGTTATAGGCGGTATGCTCGGCGTAAAACCCGTTCTGCACGTTGACGATAACGGGCATCTGATAAAAAAGTTCACCGTTCGCGGAAGGATAAAGTCGATTTGGGCTCTCGGCGACAAATTCGGCGAGTTTGCCTTAAATAAGCGCGTTTTCATCTCTCACGGAGATTGTTTGGAGGACGCGAAACTGTTAAAAGAATACGTAGAATCGAAATACGACGCAAAGGTAGAGGTGATAACCTACGTCGGCTCGGTAATAGGCGCGCATTCGGGGCCCGGCACTCTCTCCATTTTCTTTGAAGGAACACACAAATAAAATGAATTGATAATAATCGGAGCGCCGTCGGATCAACGATCCTTCGGCGCTCCGTATTACGTTTAAAATCAAGTCAAACGTTAAATCTGAAAATGACGACGTCTCCGTCCTGCATAACGTAATCTTTTCCTTCGCTTCGCACAAGACCTTTTTCTTTTGCCGCGGCGTAAGAGCCGCATTCAATAAGCGTGTCGAAGGGGACTAATTCGGCTCTTATAAAGCCGCGTTCAAAGTCGCTGTGTATTTTTCCGGCGGCTTGCGGCGCTTTCGTGCCGCGCGTTATAGTCCATGCTCTTACCTCCGGCTCGCCCGCGGTGAGGAAGGAAATTAGTCCGAGGCGCTTATAGCAAAGAGTTATAAGACGGTCAAGCCCCGAACGGTCAAGGCCCAGGTCGCTTAAAAACATTTCTTTTTCTTCGGCGGAAAGCTCGGATATCTCGCTTTCGATAGACGCGCACACGGGCAAAACGTCGCTGCCTTCTTTTTCGGCAAAATCGGAGATCGCTTTAAAAAGAGGATTTGTGTCAATGCCTTGCGCCATTTCGCTTTCGCTCATATTTGCGGCGTAAATGACGGGCTTTTGAGAAAGAAGCTCTATTTCGGATATTACGGCGCGCCCGTCGTCGTCGGTTTCGAAAGTCCTCGCGGGAAGCCCTTGTTCAAGATGTGAAAGCAGCCTTTTTAAAAGCTCGACTTCAGTGAAGTATTTTTTGTCGCCCTTCGCAAGCTTTTCCGATTTGTCGATGCGCCTTGTAAGAACTTCTATATCCGAAAGAATAAGCTCTAAGTTTATTATTTCGATATCGCGGACAGGGTCAATAGAGCCGTCGACGTGGATTATATTTTCGTCTTCAAAGCACCTTACGACGTGAACGATAACGTCGACCTGACGGATATGCGATAAGAATTTATTGCCAAGCCCTTCGCCTTTTGAAGCGCCTTTTACAAGCCCCGCAATGTCAACGAATTCGAGCACGGCGGGAGTTATCTTTTTAGGATTGTATATTTTCGCAAGCGCGTCAAGCCGCGGGTCGGGAACGCATACCGTCCCTACGTTGGGATCTATTGTGCAGAACGGATAGTTTGCCGACGGCGCCTTTAGATTTGTAAGCGCGTTAAAAAGGGTGCTTTTGCCGACGTTGGGCAGACCCACTATTCCGAGTTTCATAATGATCGCCTCCGAAACAATTATACACAAGTTACGGGGCAAGGTAAAGCAAAAGTTTATCGTTTGTATTTTTTTATTTTACAAATCCGTAATGATTTTATTTTTGTTTTGAGTTATAATGTTACCAACAAATATAAAGAGGTGAAAGAAATGCCTAAAACCGTACTCGTGGTAGAAGATGAAAGCAATATAAGAGAACTTTTGCGAATGTATCTTGAGCAGGAGGGGTATATAGTCGAGGTCGCGTCAAACGGGGCGGAAGGACTTAAAATGACAAAAATAGTCCATCCGAATCTTATTCTGCTTGATATAATGATGCCGGTCATGGACGGCGTGCAGATGATGCGAGAGCTCTGGACTTTTTCCACGGTGCCGGTCATAATGCTTACCGCAAAAAGCGACACTCTTGATAAGGTCGCCGGGCTCGAGCTCGGAGCAGACGATTATATAACCAAACCTTTTGAAATGCGCGAAGTTATGGCAAGAGTTAAAGCCGTGCTGCGCCGCTTTGAGGGTGACGGCTCGTCGCACCGGCTTGAATTTGACAACCTTATTATAGATAAAGACGCGTTTAACATAACTGTAAAAGGC
>JAFSVO010000235.1 GCA_017444965.1 Clostridia bacterium
CGCGTTTCGTTAAGGTGCGCGAAGCGCGCCTATTTAATTTATGCGGCTTTGCCGCATACCTTAACGTAAGGCGAAGCCTTACACATCACTTTGCGAAGCAATACATCATTTCGCGCAAGCGATACATCATTTTGCGAAGCAAAACATCATTTAAAAAGGAGTCCGTTTCCGGACTCCTATTTAACTTTTATCCTACCCACGCTTCGCACATGGGGAGATAATTTTCGTCGAGCAGCATAAGCTTGAAGGTGTCGCCCGTGCCGCTCATGGTCTCGGCGCCCGTCTGCGGCGAGTAAATAAATCTTACGCATGTAAGTTTTCCGTTATCGTACCTCGCGGCTATAAGCAGGCTTTCGTTCGGCGCGTCGGTCACCTCGTATGAAAGAAGGTCGCCCGAAACGCCGCCTGAAATAATGACCTGCCCGCGCGGTATCGTGACCGTCTTTTCGACCTCGGCGAAGGTGGGGTTCGCGAACCTCGCCGTGAGCTTGCCCTCGCCGTCGGAGTATTCGCTCGGCGGCGTTAATACCTCAAGCTTTGTAAACGCCGTCTCGGAAACCTCGTGCCCCCACTCGCAGAGGGCGGACGCCGTAACGTAAGAGTCGTCGGGCGCCCATTCGTAACTTACCTCCCCGAGCTCGTGGTCCAGAGGGTCTCCCTCTACGTCGTGGTGGTCAAGTATCTCCCAGCTTCCGTACTCGTCCTCAAAGTACCCGCCGCAGACGGAACAGACGTAATGCTGCGTAACGCCGCCCACTTCGCAGGTGCTTGCCTGCGCGGGGACAAGGGTCATATCGTGCCCCAACGCGGGTATGCTTTTCGTGGTGCGGCTCGCCTCTTTTCCGCAGACGGTGCAGTAGCGGACCTCGTCGTAAGAGCCGTCGTCCGCGCACGTCGGCTGTACCGTGTTTTCGCGCACCTCTTCGCCGGGGGTGTGTCCCGTTGCCTTCACGTCGGTATGCTCGCGGCTTATCTCTTCGCCGCAGACCGTGCAGTAAACGACCGTGTCGTAAGAGCCCGCCGTCAGGCAGGTCGCGGGGATCTCATTTTCGGTGACGGGGTCGCCGTTTGAGTGATGCCCCGCCGCGGGGATCATAAGGAATATATCCTCCTGCGGGTAAAGACCCGCCTCATCGCCATACACCTTTCCGCAGTCTTCGCAGTACCAGTGCTCCATGCGCCCGGGCGTCAGACAGCCGGAGGGTTTGGCCTCCTGATAGGTCATGCTGTGCGTATGCTTGCGCCATACGGCGGCGACGACGACGTCTTCGGTAACGTTTATGCCGTCGCCCGAATTACCGAGGTCCCAGCCGTCAAACTCGTATCCGTCGGGAACGGGGAAGCCGTTTTCGGGAAGTATGAACTCAGAGCCCAGCGGCACCGTCTGCGCGTCCATGCCTTTTCTCAGCCCGCCCGCGGAAGCCGTGCGAAGACCCGCGTCGTAAAGCTCGCCCGTGCCGTCGTCAAAGCTTACCGTGGCCTCGGGGAGCGAGACGTTTACTTTAATATATGAAAGGTAGCCGGACGACGCGGGCGCGTCGGCTATGGTGACTTTGTAGTAATAAGTGCCCTCTATGCAGTCCTCGGGCGCCGTGACCGTAACGGTGCCGTCGCCATTGTCGGTAAGGGAAAGCTCGCTTTCGGGCATTATGCCGTCGTTTTTCTTGAAGGAAAGCGCGCCGACAACGGCGGGAGAAGGACTGGGCCTGTACGACACGACCGCGCTGTCGCCCGGGAAGAGCTCGAGCGTGTCGAAGGATACGGAGTGAAGGATATAGTTGCCGCCTCCGTCTGCGACGTCGACTTTGCATTGGGCGACCTTAACGTCGTTATATCCCACCTGCTTTTCAACGCCTACGTAAACGTGCTCCGCCTGCGCGACCGGCCTGGCGTAGACAACTTTTTCGGTGATGTTGGACGTGCCGTTTATCTCTTGGGTGCATTCTATGTCGGTATAAAGCTTGACTCCGCCGCCGTTTACGAACCAGCGCACCGTAGCGGTATTCCACGAGGCGTAGTCGGACGGCAGGGGCGTTACCGAAAGCTGGAAGGCGGAGTCGCCGACCTTCGTACGGTAAGACGTCTTGCTCAGTTTAAGACCTTTAAGGACAGTCGGAGCGGAGCCGGTGTATACGCTTGTATAAATGCTGCCGCTCGCTTCCTTGTACGCCGTCTCTTTGTTGCGGGTGTGCACGTAGTAGAAGGTATCGGGGTCGCAGACAAAACCGAACGCGCCGTCCGACGGGGGACTAAAAGCGCCGGACCAGTCCGCGGGCGCCGTCGAGGACTTCGAGCAGATATATTCCTGCGTCGTTTTGGCGTTTGTCACGTAAATATAGTTATAGGGATCGGGGCATGAAAGGGTGGCGTAATTGTCGGGCTGGAAAGCGCCCGCGAGCTTGCCGACGTATTTCGGCGAGCTTACGACCGCGCCCGTGTATCCGTCGACAGTCGCTTTAAGTCTTATGTAATGGTTTACGTCGCTCCGGCCTACGCTGTAAGACGTCGTAAGGGCGGACGCGCTTTCGCTTTTTGGTATGTCGGTCCAGCCGGATACGCCGTCGGCGCTTCTCTGCCACTGATAATGAATTATACTCGACGCGTTCGCGCCTTTTTCAAGGTCGCCGAGTAACCCCGTGCGCGCCGTCTGCGCCTTTGAAAGGGGGCTTGTGTAGCGCACGGCTGAGGTGTAGACTATGCCGCCGGAAAGCTCTGTCTGCGTGGTAATGAAGCATGCGGGGGAACAAAGCTTGCCGCAGCGCGAGACCTCGCTGATAACGCCGCGGATGTAATAACCCCTGTCGCCCGCTTTGACCTTGTAGCGTGTAGTGACGGTGTCAAACGTGACCCAATTTACCCCGTCCTCGCTGCGCTGCCATTCTTGGCAGACCGTAGCTTCCGCGGTTACGTTGTCGAAGTGGTAGTTGATACTCAGCTCGTCGCCCGCTCTCGCAACCGTTTTGTTTATCGAAATGCTTCCCTCAAGGGGTATGCTCTCGAAATCGACGTCGGTAGGAATAACGCCGGGTTTCGCGCCGCTCTTGACTAAATCGCTGTAATTGCCGCCGTCGTATTTGACTATAAAGCCCGCTTCGGGCGTAGTTATGCGCATATCTTCAGAGGGGCGCAGGCCGCAGCCCTGCGACGCCGTAAAGAAGGGACGGTGATCTCCGCCCGCAGTCGCTGACACCGTACCGGCGTTTACGTTTATGTTGCCGTACCGGCTTTTCACGGCGTTTTCTTTGTCGGATATCGCTCTGACGTAGGCGCCGTCGAAGTTTACGTCGTATGCGGATTCAACAGCGTAAGAGCTTTTGCTGAAAAGGGTTATTTTCCCGCTTTTGAAGGTGACCGTTCCGTCGGCATAAACGGCGTTGCCGTTATATTCCGACTGATGATTTATGAAAGTCCTGTCGGCGTCGCGCCCGTCGAAAATGAAGTCGCGGCACCGAATAGCGGCGCCTCTGACGTTGACGGCGCCGAGACAGCCCTTTCTCATCCGCACCGTGCCGGTGCTGTATACGGTATTCCAGTTTTCGGAACGAAAGTACAGCTCGCCC
>JAFSVO010000236.1 GCA_017444965.1 Clostridia bacterium
ACGACCATCGAAAACACGCAGAGGAAGTATATTATCTTGCACGCCGCCGAGTTTACGCGGGCTATATACCACGCCGCCATCGACGTAAAGAGCAGGATAAGGAAGGTCGATAAAAGCGTTATAATAACGCTGAAAAGAACGCTCTTCCAGAAGGGGTAGTTGCCGAAGGTCATACCCTTTATGAAATTGGCGAAGCCCGCCCACATTTCGCCCTTCGGCAGGGCGAAGGTGTCCGTCTTGACGAAGGTGTTCTGCTTAAACGAGTTTATAACGACCGTCAGCACGGGCAGAACGTAGATAACGCATATTACCGCGAGTGTCACGGAAAGGGCGTTTTTGCGGCGCCTTTCCGCCGTAAGGGTGCGTCCGTTCATTACTGCTGCACCTCCTTTTTGCGGGTGTAGGCAAGCTGCAGGAGCCCGAGCCCCGCGACGAGCACGAAGAATATGACCGCCTTCGCCTGCGCCACGCCCTGCGACGCCGACGACTGGCCGTAGAAGGTGTTGTAGATGTTAAGCGCCAGCATTTCGGTCGTCTTGACCGTTTCGCCGTTCGCTAAAATGGTGAAGGGCTGTCCCGCCGTAAGGGCGAGGTTCTGGTCGAACAGCTTAAAGCCGTTCGTCAGCGACAGGAAGGTGCATATCGTTATAGAGGGCATAACGTTCGGTATGATAACGCGGAAAAGGGTCTGCCGCCTGTTCGCGCCGTCTATCTTCGCCGCCTCGAGCATATCCTCGGGCACCGCCTGAAGCCCGGCTATGTAGATTATCATCATATATCCTATCTGCTGCCAAAGCATCAGAATAATAAGCCCCCAGAAGCCGTACTTCGTTTCCATAAGTATGGACGTGCCGAAGCGCGAAAGTATGCCGTCGAATATCATAGACCAGATATAGCCGAGGACTATGCCGCCGATAAGGTTCGGCATAAAGAACACCGTGCGGAAAAGGTTTGAACCGCGTATACCCTGAGTCAAAAGATACGCGACGGTAAAGGCGAGCACGTTTATAAGCACGAGCGATACGACGGCGAAAAGCGCCGTGTACCAGAATGCGTGGCGGAAGCTTTCGTCGGCGAAAGCCGAGGCGTAATTCCCGAAGCCGATGAACTTCGCGTCGCGGATAAGCTTGAACTTGCATAGCGAGAGCCATATGCCCTGAAAGAAGGGCCAAACGAAGCCTATCGCGAACGCCGCCGTAACGGGCAGCAGGAAAAGCCAGCTCCACCGCCGCAGGGGATTTTTAAAGAGTTTTTTCAAATAGCGTCAACTCCTTTTATTATAAAAAGAAAGGGGCGGGCATACTTATTGCCTGCCCCTTCAATAATGCTTTTAAAAGAGGACTTTAAGCTCAGTTCGCGGCTTTCTTGTACTGAGTCGCCCAGCCTTCGATAAAGGCGGTCTTTACCGTCGCCCACGTTTCGTCCGAGGGGGCGGCGTTGTAGGCGTTCAGGGCGGAGACCGCAGCCGCGCGGTAATCGTCGACGTTGGGCTGATAGTTGGTCGCCCAATCCATGACGTAGCAGCCGTCGTCCGAGTAGGCGTTCGCCGCGGCGAGGTACGCGTTGGTCGATTCGGCGGCATGCTTATAGGGCATTACGCCGAAGGAATCGACGAGCTTGCGGGACGCTTCGGGGTCGGTGACCATCCATACCATAAAGTCTATGGTCGCCTTCTGATCCGCCTCGCTCGCTTTCGCGTTTACAGCCCAGCAGTTCTCGGTGCCGCAGTTAAGACCGGCTTTTTCCTCGCCCTCGACTCCGCAGTAATAGGGGATCATCGTCGAGTTAGGCACGTCGGCGGAAACAGCCGCGTACTCCCACGAGCCGTTCACGAAGAAGGCGGCTTTGCCCGTCTTGAACTCGTTTTCGGCGTCGTGGCCGCCGGTGGCGAGCGCGGTGCGCTCAACGGTCGAGTTGTTTACGGCAAGGTCGTAAAGATTGCGGAAGTTGTCCATATAGTTGCCCGTAAGGGTCGCGGGGCACTCGGTCCAGACTTTGCCCGCTTCTCTTTCCTCATAAACGTATTCGAGGTTTATCATGTGGCCGGTGTAGCGCCATGAGGAAGACGCGTCCATGTCGTTCGAGGTAAAGGCGTCGAAACCGAGATCATTGGCTCTGGCGTGGATATCCTCGGCGACCGTCTTAAGGCCTTCAAAGTTCTTTATCTCGTCCATCGTGTGGCCTGCCTGCTCGATAAGGTCGCGGTTTACGATGATGCCGTAGCACTCGTAGCAGTAGCCTATTGATACCAGCTTGCCGTTTTCGTCGTAAAGGTTGTACGCGTCGGTGTTGAGTTCGTCCGCTATAGCGGTGCCCTTAAGGTCGAGGGCGTAATCGCTCCATTCCTTAACGCCCGCCTGGTTGCCTATGACGAACAGCGTCGGCATTTTGGTCTTTTCCATCTCGGCGTTCAAAGTGGTCGAATAGGTGCCGGACGCGGCGGTAACGACCTGAACTTCAACGCCCGTTTTTTCGGTATAGGTCTTGGCTATCTCGTGAAGGACCTCATCGGACTCGGGCTTAAAGTTGAGCCAGTATACCGAGCCGGTCTCTTCTTTTCCGCCCTCGGCGGGAGTTGCCTTGTCGCCGCAGGCGCAAAGCGCCAGCACCATAACGAGGACCAACGTCAGCGCAACGATCTTTCTCATTTTCATAAAATATGCTCCTTTTTGTTTTTTCGGCAAAGACTTATCGGTTAGTCTTTATCTTATGATATTTTACCATTTTTTATTCAAACCGTCAACAAGATAATAAAACTGCTTATATTATTTGTATATTATCAATAAAGCGACGGGCTTTTTTCGGCCCGGCGCTTTTACTGTCATTCGCCGTCAAAAAATGAAAACGCCCGCGCTTGCTTTTTGCGCGCCGCCGTGCTACACTCACTTTATGAAACGCCCTGAAGGAGGATGCTTTATGGCGAAGGATACGAGCCCCGCGCTTCGGGATATTATAATATATTCGGTGTTCGTGAGAAATCATACGCCGGAGGGGACTTTACGCGCACTTATCCCCGACCTTGACAGGATAAAGTCGCTCGGGGCAGATTATATCTGGCTTCTGCCCGTCTGTCCGATAGGCGAAAAAAACCGCAAGGGAACATTGGGCAGCCCATACGCAAACCGCGACTACCGCGCCGTAAACCCCGAGTACGGGGATATGAACGATCTTCGCGCGCTGGCTGACGCCATTCACGAAAAGGGCTTAAAGCTTATGCTCGATATAGTCTATAACCACACGTCGCCCGACTCGGTCCTTTGCAAAACCCACCCCGAGTGGTTTTACCGGAAAGACGGCAAACCCTATAACCGCGTGGGCGAATGGTCTGACGTACGCGACCTCGATTACGGCAATAAGGACCTGTGGGCATATCAGACAGAAACGCTGAAAAAGTGGGCCGAGATAGCCGACGGGTTCCGGTGCGACGCGTCCTCGCTCGTGCCGACCGGGTTCTGGCGCGCGGCGAGGGAAGCGTGCGAAAAGGTAAAGCCCGGGCTTTTGTGGCTCGGCGAAACCGTTTATCTCAGTTTTAACAGTTTTTGCCGCAGGCGCGGCATTTACGCCGCGAGCGACGGGGACGCGTTCGCCGCCTTTGATATTGAATACGAATACGATATAAAGCCCGCGTGCGAGCGCTTTTTACGCGGGGAAGGGCCCCTTTCCGCGTGGACGGAAGCGCTGAACCTTCAGGAAGCGGCGTACCCCGAAAACTATAATAAGCTGCGCTTTTTGGAAAACCACGACCGCCCGCGCGCAGCGTCCCTCGTGCCCGATCCCGCGCGGCTTTCTTCTCTTACCGCTTTGCTTTATTTTCTTAAAGGCGCGACCCTTATTTACGCGGGGCAGGAGTACGCGCTAAAACACCTGCCGACCCTTTTCGACCGCGACACGGTAGATTTTACCGCGGGAACGGATATGAGCGAATACTTTACGCGACTCGCGAGGATCAAAAAAGAGATCCTTTCGCCTTATGATTCCTTTTACGCCGCCTCCGACGACGAAAGAAATATAGCCGTAATAACGCGCGACGACGGAAAAGCGCGTAAAATAGGCGTTTTTCCGCTCTCGTGCGAGGGCGGCAGGGTAAAGGTCGACGCGCCCGACGGCGAATATGAGGAAAAGCTTTCGGGCGGCTCCGTTTCGGTAAAAGACGGCGCGCTTGAATGCGCCGCAAAGCCGTTAATTATTTCGTTTAAGGTTTAAGTAAAAAACTAAGCCCGACGGGTTTCCCCGCCGGGCTTCTTTTTGCCGCTATCGGCAAAAACTTTTAAATTTTATACTAAAATTATTGATATTTTGCCGATAAGGAACAGTTAACGTTTGGCAGGCGCCGCATGAGGATCGGAGGAAAAGGCGCGCGTTAAGGTCAATTTGCTTTCTTGATCAGGGCAGTTTTTCCCATTTGGTAAAATACGGGCACGCCGTATACTTGGCTCTTTTTTCGATTGTTCTGTTGGTACACGTTCCGTTTGTGTTGCTGAGCTCGACCCTTACGTTTTTGTTTAAAGACAATTCTCTTTTTCCGACCCAGTACTGACATAAGCCGCAAAGCTTGACCGATTTATGAAATTCGGTAGACATAAAGACTTTTCCTTTCGTTTCGTTTTCTTAATTTTGCGTTAAGAGTCGTCAGCGTTTTCCTCTCATTTCATCGAGAAGTTTGAGCGCTTCGACAGCATCTTTCTGTAACGCCTGCTCGTTTTCGACTATCTCCGCGCTTGCTCTTTTGATACCTCTGAGATCTGATACAAGCTCTTCAATTTTTTTCTTGAATCTGTGCTTTTTCTTGTCGTCGCCGCCGGCGGCTATTGCTTCGTTTATTGCGGATACTATTTCGTTTGCGATAAACGCCCTTTTTTCAAGAGTGCTGAAAAAACGCGCGTCCGCGGCGTCGCTCCATAAAAGCTCGGTCGTATCGATCGCGGACTTTTCTTCGTACTCGTCAAGAAGTTCGTCAAAGTTTTCCGCTTCCTCCATTTTTTCATCCATTGCTTCCTTCGCGAGTTCATACGCGGACAGGTGCTCTGCTTTTACTTTTTCAAGATCCAT
>JAFSVO010000237.1 GCA_017444965.1 Clostridia bacterium
GAAGGACTTGACGTACGCCGTGCCTTCGGGCACGGGCGAAGAGAGCGAGTTTACGGACAAAGCCGCTTCCCGCGAAGACTTGACCGAAATTATCCTTCCGTTTTCGTCGTAACACGCGATCACGGCTGTTATACCTGCCGTCTTATTATCCGCGTTATATACGGTAAAAAAAGCCGCGTCACGCTCGACCGAAAGCCCCGATAGGGGAGCGGGGTCGGCGTCCCATTGCCCCGAAATATCGTCGTCGTAAGACGCGGATACGGCGATAGATACGGAGAAAAGCAGAAGAAGAGACAGAAGCAAACATAACGCCTTTTTCATCATTTTGACACTCCTCTCAAAGATAAAGTTCCGGAAAACCTACGCTCAGAACAGGAAGGACGGACGGAAAACGAAGAAGGACGAGCGCGAGGGAAGCGCCTGAGTAAGCACAAGCGACTGCGTTTTCGATAAAACGGCGTACGCGCCGTTCTTTACGGTCGCGAACGAACCGTTCCCGAGATAGAGGTAGGACACGGCGTCCGAGCCGTCGAGTTCTTCCGCGAAAATGAGGATATCTCCCGCCACGAAGTTTTCGGCGGATATATGCTTGATGCGCAGGGGCGCCGAGCAGTTGAGCGCCTGTCCGCCGAACAGGTTAAGCGTGAGATAAGGCGAATTTTTGTTAAGAGTGGTGTAGTTATAGGTGGTGTTGCCGGACGTTTCGGTCTTGCTTGTAAATACGTTCGTGAAAAGCGCCGTATTCGAAGACGCGGGCATAGAGTAACCGAAGACCGAGCCGTAAACCGAAGAGATAAACTCAAAATCGGTCGACGAAGCGCTTCCCGCCGCCTGCGCCGCGGAGGCGAGAGCCGCCTGCTGATCGGCTGTAAGAGTATTCCCGACGTTTACGGGCGCGTCGTTTAAGACTATGCCGTTGACGTAAGTGTTGCGGCAGGCGATCGACGAACCGTTCGGCGTGCTTCCTTTTACCGTTACGGTATACGAAAGGCGCGCTTCTCCGCCGGCGGGTACGGTGACCGTGGCGGAAAGAGCGGAGCCGTCCGCCTCAAAGTCCCCTTTGTCTTTAAGCGAAAGGGCAGAGGGGAGGGTATCGGTTATCTCAAGCGTTCTCGCTTTTTTGTCGTAATTGTACGCGACCACGGTAAAGGATACGTCGCCCCCCGGGCTTACAGACACGCCCTGCGGCGCGGTCGTAAGCTTGTAGGCGACTATATCGGTCATTCTTTCAAGGCGCGTCTTGCCCTTTTCGGTAGGCGTGATATGCAAAAGGGAAGGACGGTATATGGCGGCCGCCTGGGCGGCGTTTTTAAACGGGCAGAGCCAGCCGTCGGGCTTTCCGAACTCGTCCATCTTGCCGTACAGAACGCCGTTTATCATCTCGTAAGCGTCGGTGCCGTTGTCGTAAATGTAGTTTTCACCGCCGCCCGAGGCGTGAATGCCGGTAAGATGTATCATCTTGCCGTTGCCGATATAGATCATTATATGTCCGCCCGTCCGCGCCGCGTTGACTTCGTCTATGACGTCGCCCGGCTGAAGCGCCGAATAAAAGCTTTCCGAGATCTGCTCGGGGGTGCGGGTCTCGCCCTCCAGCGTGCCGTCCCATAACCAGACGCGGCACGAGTTCTGCAGTTTGGTGTTTTTGAAGATAGAGGCGCATCGGTTGGCGCCGTTAAAGTTAAAGCCGAAAGTATCGACGTAGCATGCGTAAACGAAAGCCGAGCAGTCGGAATAGAGGTAATTCTGCGGCGTGCCGTCCTCGGGCGTGCAGATATTGACTTCTCTGCGGTAGAAGCTGTATTTGCCCGATCTGTCCATCGCCATATTGTCGTACTGCACCAGATGGAAGCGCTGATAATACGCGAAAGCCCCGGCGAGCAGCTCGTCGTAGTATTCAGGGTATACTTCGTGCTCGAAACGCGCTTCGGTCGGCTGATTGCGCGGGTCGGCTTCTTCCAGCCTCATGGGAGCAAAGCGTTTTGTTTCCGTATGCGGCGCAAGTTCTATGCCTTGAGACGTGACGAACCCGTCGGCTGCCGCCTGAAGCGCGGCGACTGTCTCTTCATCGCCGATAAAGCCCGAAAAGGGGATGCCGCTCGTCGCTTTTTTGAATATAGATGAATAGAGCACGCAGGCGTTGAAATACGCGCCCGGCATGCTCGGGCAGATGCCCGCGCCGTCTAAAAGGTCTATGCCTTTGTCCCCGTAGTTGTTCTTTAAATAAACGTGTGCGTCGTAAAGATATATCCCCGTTTTGTCGCCTGTGCATTTCGCAAGGACGTTGTTCGCGTGGGTTTTAGCTGCCTCGCTGTGCGACTCAAAGGTCTTGTAAGAAATGTTTTTTGCGGTCGCATAGGGATGAGTGTCGTCCTCATAAAACCCGGTAGGCGCGACCGTAATTGTCTTTGCCGAGGGATTTACGCGGTTGAGCTCTTTTGACAGATATTCCGCCGCCGTAATATTCAAAGCGGCCCTGTTGGTATTTTTGACGCCCCAATCGCGGCTTGTGAAGTAAATGAACGTGTCGCAGGGATATGTCTCGGGATCTTCAAGTATCCTTCTGATCTTGCTGTTTCTGACGCTTGTTACTTTCGCGGTCGACGGGACAGACGAGTACGTAGTGGAGCCGTTGAATTCAAAGCACTCGTAAAGGTTGTACGCCGTCGTCATAAGACCTATGTTGTCGTATGAAACGGTCGTGAAATCAAGCTTTATCCCGTCGGCTTCGGCAAGCTTCATCATTACGTCGCCCGTGTTGTACGCCGCGCCGTAACCGTCGCAGAAGATAAGGATATTGTGCTGCTCGGAATAGGGAGTCCATATCCGGTTTTCGGTAAGGGGCGCGCCGTCAGCGTCAAGAACGAAGCCTTTAAGCTTCGCCGCGCCTTCGGGCACGTCCGCCGTAAATTTATTGAAAGAGGAAGAAACGTCGGTAAATCTCTTGACGGAGGTAAGCTTTCCCTCACCGTCGTAAGCCGCGATAACGGCGGAAAGGGAGGAAGTCTTATACAAAGCGTCCTTTACGGAAAGCGCCGCCCTGTTATCTTCGACGACGAGCGTCGAGGTAACGGGCGTATCTTCATCCCAAAGCCCGGTAATGTCGTCTTTTTCGCCCGCGGCGTAAACGAACGGCACAGACGAAAGAAGCATGCAAAGAACGATAAATAAAGAGACCGACCGTTTCATAAGATCATCCTTTCATTGGCGTATAAATATAACTATACACAATAATTATATAATACAATTATTAAAAACGCAACAAAAAAACGCGGCGGATATTTCCGCCGCGTTAAAGCGTTGTTTAAGTCAGAAATCGAATGAGGGACGAAGCACGAAGAAGCCGAATTCGCCGAAAAGCTGTTCGAGAAGTATAGCCGAATTGCCGGGGGTGTAGGTCCTGACCTTTCCGCCCTCTACCGTCTTGAATACGCCGGGCGCGGTGCAGAGGAAAAGCTGTACCTTATCGGGGCCGGTCATAAGCCCTAACACGTCGCCGCAGGTTATGTTTTCAACGCCGATATGTCTTAATCTTCCGGGGTCGGTGTCGGGATTATACCTGCCGCCGTAAAGGTTCTGTACGACTAAATGGCGGTTCTCGCCGTTTCCTATCATGATAGACTTACCGTCGGACGCCACGGTGTAGACCGAATCGATAAGCTTTCTGCCGGAGAGGAGGTTTACCGTCTTGCCTATTTCGGCGTAGGTCTTGGTTATAAGCTCGTTATCTGTCGCGGCGGTCACGTTCGCGGCGGTTATCTTCGCCTGCTCGTCGGGGGTCAAGGTGCGCGCGACGTATATCGGGCAGTAATCCCAAAGGGTCACGCCGCCGATAGTCGTGTCGGCGCAGGGGATCTTGCCTGTCTGCGCGTCCTTGTCGACCGTCACGGTAAAGGAAAGCTTTACCGTCTTGCCCGAGGGGATAGATACCGTAGTATTCAAAGCGCCGCTTTCAAACTTTACGTCGCCCGACTTAAAGGTCGTGTGCGCGGGCAGCTTGTCGGTTATCGTGACCTTCTTTTCCGTGTTGTTGTCGTTTCTCAAAACGTAGGTAAACGTAACGTCGTCGCCCGGGTTGACGGTCGCGCCCGCCGTCGCGGAGGAAAGCTTCCAGCAGACTATGCCGGGCAGGTTCTTCGCGCGGGTGACGGCGTCCGCCGTGGGCTTTAAGCCGAGACTTAAGGGACGCAGGATAAGAACTTCATTTTTATCGTTGAAGCAGTAATAACCGCCGCCGCCCGCGTCGTCGTAAAGCATGCTGACCTTTGCGTAAACAACGCCTCCCAACGGCTCCTTGCAGTCGAGCTTTAACGCGTAGTTATAGTCGGCGCTCCCGCCCGCCTTGTGCGAGCCGCCCGAGCAGTGTATCAGCGTGCCGTTACCGAGATAGAGCATGCCGTGCCCCTGGCCCGCGTCGCGGTTAAAGTACATTATTATGTCGCCGGGCTGCAGGGTTTCTTTAAACAGCTCTATGGCGGCTTCGGGGGTCGTATGCGGCATAGGACCTATCCAGCGGAAGACCTCGCCTTCGGTTTTGTCTATGACTCTGTCGCTCGGCTGCGTCTTCAAGGTATAGCCGAAAGCCGATTTGAAAACCGAATGGACGAACCAGGTGCAGTCGAGGTATGAAAGCCGCTGCGGCGTTATTTCGGCGGGGTTTATGCCCTGATGGGTCCTTAACGTCGCGCCGGTCGCCTTGGATATCTTGAGCTGGTCGTACTGAACGGCGCCGCCCGCCGCTTCGTAGAAATAGGCGGTCGCTAAAAGCTCGTCGAAGTATTCGGGGTATTTTTCGTTTTTATAGTAAGAGTCGCGCTCTTTCATAGTGCGCGGGTCGCATTCCTGATAGGTCGTGTGGAGCACGGGCGAGGCTCTTTTTACCGAGGCGGGCGGCTCTGTGCCGAAGTAGAATCTGTGCGCCGCGTTCTGAATGGTCGTCGCCGTCGCCTTGTCCAAAAAGCCGTATTCCTCTATGCCGCAGGGGGACTCGTCGAATATCGCGGCGTAAAGCAGGCAGGAGATATAGTAGGCGCCGGGTATGCTCTGATAAATGCCGCTGTCTTCGTAAAGGGGAAGACCTTCGCTCGCGTAGTATCTGTTGAAATAATCGTAAGCGTCGCCTATCTGAAGCTGCGTGATTTTGCCCGTGGCCATCGCCGCGGTCTTTGCCGCGAAGTCCTTTATGCGTTTTGAGTGCTCTTCGGGAGTAATGCCCTTTATCTCAAACTTTTCGGCGTGCTCACCGTTTGTGTTCATATAGGGCATCGGCACGAAAAGGATTATCTTTCCGTTCGGATTTGCCTTGTAATAGGTCTTCTGTATGTAGTCAAAGGCGGAGAGTATCTTATCCGGGTTATTGTTGCTCATCATCGCTCTGTCGCGGCTTGAAAGCAGGATAAGGCAGTCGAGCTTCGAGCTTATTTTTTCGTTGAACTTTTTGGACTTAAGGCTGTTAACCGTCGTGCCGGTCATGTTGCAAAGCTCGTAAAGACTGTAGGTAGAAGTACTGCCGAGGTTGTTTGAGGTGCTGTGCGAAGAAGTTATATCGTGCCCCGTAAGGGTCGCCATACTGTAAAAGATATCAAAGGGCGAGTGAACGTTAAGTACGGCGTCGCCGAAAAGATATATGCTGTATTTGCCGTCGTCCGCGTTCGTCGGCTTGACCGCGGAAGATGCGGGAGCCGTGCTTTGACTGCCGGAAGAGGGCGCGGGATCCTGCGCCTCGGGCGCGATCGAAACTGCGCCCTGTTGCTGAGAGGGCGCCGTATCGCCGGAAGACAACGTATCGGGTGTCGTTTCGCCGCCGGACGGCGGAACTGTCACTTCGCCCGTTTCGGCGACAGTCTCGGTGGCTTCCTTGTCGCCGTCTTCATCGTCCGTTGGCGCGGGGACGTTCACAGCTTCGCCAGACGACTGCGCCGTGTCGGCGTTATTGTTTTCGGCAGGGGTATTTTTATCTCCGCAAGCCGCAAATACAGATAAAACGATCATCAGCGATATAATCGCCGCGAGTAATCTTTTCATACGAAACGCCGCCTTTTTAAAATTGTTGATGTTATAATTATATCAATAATGGTATCGCATTTCAAATATAATAATTTTATTACATAATTGGAAAAAAGCGGCGGGTGCAGCCCGCCGCTTTTACAGTCGGTTTATCAGAAATCAAACGAGGGACGAAGCACGAAGAAGCCGTATTCGGCAAAGAGCTGATCAAGCAGTATAGCCGAGTTGCCGGGGTTATAGGTCACGACTTTCTTGCCTTCAACGGTTTTGAATACGCCGTTTCCTGTGTAAAGGAAAAGCTGTACCGAAGAGCTGTTCGTGACCACGCCGAGCACGTCGCCGCAGGTGAAGTTCTCAATACCGATATGTCTTAATCTGTTAGGATCGGTGTCGGGGTTGCTCCTGCCGCCGTAAAGGTTCTGCACGACAAGATGGCGGTTTTTGCCGTTATTGCTTATCATTATCGACAAGCCGTCGGGGGACATATCGAAGACCGAGGTGATAAGAGCTTTGCCCGTATCCAAGCTTACGGCTTTTCCTATCGTGTCGTAGGTCTTGGAAATAAGCTCTTTCTCTGTCACGGCGGTAACGTCTGCGGCGGATATCTTAGCCTGTTCGTCGCGCGTTAAAGTACGCGCAACGTAAATGGGGCAATAGTCGGCAAGCGTTACGCCGCCTATCGTCGTGTCTCCGCAGGTGATCTTGCCGGCGGGCGCGTCTTTTGAAACGGTCACGGTAAAGGAAAGATCAAGGGACTTTCTCGCGGGGACGGTCACGGTCGTTGAAAGTTCGCCGTTCTCAAACTTCACGTTGCCCGATTTAAATGTCGTGTTCGCGGGCAGCTTGTCGGTTATCGCTACCTTTTTATCCGTATTGTTGTCGTTTCTTAAAAAGTAGGTAAACGTGACGTCGTCGCCCGGATTTACGGTAGCGCCGGCGGTCGCCGAAGAAAGCTTCCAGCAGACTATGCCGGCAAGATTCTTTGCGCGCGCGGTCGCTTCGGCGGTGGGCTTTAAGCCGAGGCTTAAGGGACGGAGTATCAGCACTTCGTTGCTTGAGGTGAAGCAGGTCGTGTTCGGATTGTCGTAAAGTATGCCGACGTGCGAATAAAGAACGCCGCCCAAGGGCTCTTTAAAGTCTACCTTGTTTGTGTAATCGTAGTCAGCGCTCCCGCCCGCCTTGTGCGAGGCGCTCGAACAATGGATTATTATGCCGTTGCCGAGGTAGAGCATGCCGTGACCCTGTCCCGCTTCGCGGTTGAACCACATTATAACGTCGCCCGGCTGCAGATTTTTCTTAAACTCTTCAACGGCTTCGGCTGCGGGTATGTTGGGGTCGGGACCTACCCAGCGGAATACCTCTCCGTCGGTTATATCTATTACCTTTGCGCTTACGCTTTCTTTTATGGTGTACGCAAAAGCCGATTTAAAGACCGAGTGCACGAACCAGGTACAGTCAAGGTAAGCCAGCCTTTGCGGCGTAAGCTCTTCGGGCTTCATACCCTGATGAGTACGCAGCGTGGCGCCTTGTATCTTTGAGATCTTGTACTGGTCGTACTGAACGGCTTTTCCCGCCGCTTCATAGAAGTAGGCGGTAGACAAAAGCTCGTCGAAGTACTGAGGATACTTTTCGTTTTTATAGAAAGGATCGCGGTATGACATGGTGCGCGGGTCGCGTTCCTGATAGGCGTCGTGAGGGGCGGCGGCCTTATGGGCGGGCGATTTCGGCGGCTCGGTGCCGAAGAAAAACTTGTGCGCAGCGCCTTGGATAAGGGTCGCCGTTTCCTTGTCCAAAAAGCCGTATTCCTCTATGCCGCAGGGGGTTTCGTCGAATATCGCGGCGTAAAGCAGGCAGGACATATAGTAGGCGCCGGGTATGCTTTCATAAAGCCCGGTATCCTCGTACATAGGCAGACCTTCGCTCGCGTAATACCTGTTGAAATAATCGAACGCGTCGCCTATCTGAAGCTGAACTATTTTGCCCTTGGCAAGAGCGGCGGTCTTTGCCGCGAAGTCCTTTATGCGTTTTGAATGCTCTTCGGGAGTAATGCCCTTTATCTCAAACTTTTCGCCGTGCTCGCCGTTGGTATTAAGATAGGGCATGGGCACCAAAAGGACTATTTTGCCGTTCGGGTTCGCGGCGTAGTATTTTTTCTGAATCTCGTCAAATGAGGTGAGTATCTTTTGCGGGCTCGCGTTGCTCATCATCGACCTGTCGCGGCTCGAAAGAATGACAAGACAGTCGAGAGGCGAGGTTATCGCATCGAAAAATGTTTTGGATTTTTCGCTTGAAATATCGTTGCCGTTGAAATTGTAAAGCTCGTAAAGATTGTAAGTTACGGATTTTCCGAAGGTGGGGACCGTATTGTGATTCATGCTCATGGGGTGACCCGCCTTTTCAGCCATACCGAAAAAGACGTCGAACGGCGAGTGCACGTTCACGACCGAGTCGCCGAAAACGTGGACCTTGTATTTTCCGTCGTCAAGCGATTTTGAGGGCGTTTGGGCGGAAGAAGCGCCGCTCGGATTTGCGGGCTCGATCTGCGCGGGGGACGGAGTATCCGTTTTTCCGGATGAAGAGGGAGGCGTCTGCGCGCCGGTCTGCGCCTGTGAAGAGGGTGCGGGTGAAGCAGAATCGGGGGTCGTATCGCCTGCGGGAGCAGTAACCGTAACTTCGCCCGTTTCAGTCACCGTTTCGGTAGTATCTTTATCGGCTTCTTCATCGTCGGGTGAAGAGGGCGTGCTTACCGCATCTGCGGGCGACTGCGCCGTGTCGGCGTTATCGTCTTCGGCGGGGGAAGTCTTTTCTCCGCAGGCAGCAAAGACAGATAAAATCATCATCAGCGATAAAAGAGCCGCGAGTATTTTTTTCATGCGAGACACCGCCTTTTAAGAATAGTTGATATAATAATTATAGCAATAACGGCGTTACTTTACAATAATATTTTTATTCGAAAAAATGCGGCAGGGTATACCTGCCGCATTTACAGTCGGTTTATCAGTTGTCAAACGAGGGACGCAGGACGCAGAAGCAATACTGCCCCAAAAGTTTATCTAAAAGCTGTGAGCTGAAAACTTTCGCTGCCTTGCCGGAAACTATCGCCGCCGCGTCGGTGCCGCCTAAGTATACGAAAGCGGCGGCGGTGTCGCTCTTGCCGTCTTTGCTGTATACGACTATATCGCCGGGAATGAGGTTTATGTTGCGAACGTTACGTGTACGTCCGACGCCTCCGTCCATCGTAGAGCATTTCTGTCCGCCGTACTGTTCATAAACGAACCATTTTGAGAAGGGGGTGCTGTCCGAAAGAACGGGCACGGTCTTGCTTGCGTCCGTGTTGAATTCTTTGAAGAGCGCCGTAAGCGCGGCGGCGGGCGTAAATCCTGCAAGATCCATACCGAGCGCCTTGGAATATAGCTCGGTCACAAGCTTATTCTCGTCGGTCGCCGTCAGCGTGCTCACGTTAAACGAGGTAAACTTGTTTTGCTGTTCGGGCGTTAAGGTCTTTCCGACGTATATAGGCGTATCGTTAAGGGTCATGCCTTCTATCTTGGTGTTTTTGAAGGAAACTATACCCGTCGGGCAGTCGGCGTCTATTTTCACTTTGTATTTGACCGTTTTGCTCTCGCCGGCGGGTATCGTAAGGGTCCACGGCGCGGGCTGATCCGATTCGATGGTCATATGCGCGGGCGCGGTTTCCGTTATTGTTACCGTCCTTGAGGTCTTGCCGAGGTTCCTTACCAGTACGGTTATTTCGACCGTGCCGCCTGGCGAAACGCTGACGCCTCTCGGCGCGGTGGTCGTTTTTTCAATATAAAGGTCCTGAAGCTTTTTGATGCGTATCAGAGTGTCTTCGGTAGGTTTAATACCGAGTTCGAACGGTCTGTAAAGGCAGACCTTGTTAACGTCGTTGAAAAGGTCTCTTTTTGCGAGCGTTTCATCGACGGTCGCCATAAAGAGGGCGGTAACTTCGTTTCTGTCGTGGAAGGAGGAATAATCGTAGTCGCCGCCGGGCGTGGCGTTAGAGCAGTGCATAAACTCGTTGTTTCCCACGTAAAGCATTACGTGATTGTTTTCAACGTAGTTGTAGTAGAGAATGTCGCCGGGCTGAAGGGTGCTTCTTAAAGCGGCTTCCGCGACCTTCTTGTCTTCGGCGCCGGGACCGCCCTTCCAGTAAAAGGGCCTTTCGCCGTGCGCGTTCTCGAAGTCGGGGTCAAGAACTACCGACGCTTTAGGCGTCTGGAATCCGAAAGCCGTCTCGTATACGTTGCGGCAGAAAACGCCGCACTCGAAATAAAGGTCTCTCTGGAAGCTGGCGGCCTCGGGCTGATTGAACTCATATCTCGGCTGCATTCTTCCGACCCTGTCCATCATAAGCTGGTCGTACTGTATGTTCGGTCTGTGCGCGTAATAGGCGTTGGCTACCGCAACGACAGCCTGCTGTAAAAGCTCGCGCCCCGTCTTAAGCTCGGGCTCGACGTAAGTGCCTTCGCCGCCGGAAGAGGTGATCGCGGGGGGCTCGGTACCGAAATAGAACTTGTGCGCCGCTTTCTGTATCTCGGTCGCGGTCGACTTGTCTAAAAATCCGTAATCTTCTATACCGCAGGGGGATTTTTCAAAAGTCGCGGCGTACATAAGGCATGACATATAGTAGGCGCCGGCGACGCTCGGATATAAGAGCTCTTCGTCGTAAAGATCGAGTCCTAAACTGCCGTAGTTCTTGTTGAAATACTCAAACGCGTCGCCTATCTGAAGCTGGACGCATTTGCCCGTGGCCTTTGCCGCGCACTTAGCCGCGAAGTCTTTTATTTTCTTTGAGTGCTCGGCGGAAGTAACGCCTTTTCCGACGAACTTTTCCATTTGCTCGCAGTCGGCGTTAAGATAGGGCATAGGCACTAAAAGAAGTATCTTGCCTTTCGGGTTTGCGGAGAAATAGATCTTTTGAATATATTCAAAGGCGTTTATGACCTTCTCGGGATTGGTATTGCTCATCAAAGCCCTGTCGCGGCTCGAGAGAAGAACGAGGCAGTCGAGCTTGCCCGTAATGATATCCTCGAATTTTGAAGATTTTATGGCTTGGGGCTTGGTACCGTCCATGGTGCAAAGCTCGTAAAGGTTATAGGTGCCCGTGGTGTTGTGGTTATCGATGAAATTGTTGGTATTGCGCATAGTATACCCCGAAAGAGACGCCATCCTTATAAGGGTATCGATAGGACCGTGCGCCGCCATTACCGAGTCGCCGAAAACGTACGTACTGTACTCTCCGCTCGCGACGGGGTTGGGTTTTACCGTCGTCTGAGGCTGCGAGGGAGTCTCTTCGGCGGGGGCGGGGGGAGCGGTCGGTTCGGTCGCGGCGGGGGTCGAAGGGGTTTGCTGAGCCGGCGTCGACGGAGTCGTATCCTGCGCGGGCTGTTGTGTGGTTATTACCACTTCGCCCGTTTCGGTGACCGTTTCGGTCGCTTCTTTATCCGAGTCTTCATCCTCGGCGGAAGGGGCGTCCGGGGTCGTTTGCGGCTCGGAAGCCGTATCCTGCGGAGCGCCGTCCGTCGCGGGCTGAGTTTCCGTTTTACCGCACGCGGCAAACATGGAAATAAGAATAAAAAGAGAAAGCAGAGCCGACAGAAGTTTTTTCATTTTGTACCACCTTTGTTTACTGTTTGTTGTTCCCGTAAAAATATAATACTATATTTTCATCAAAAAATCAAGAAGCGGGGACGCGCCGTTTTTACTTGAAAAAGCGAAAAATATCCGGCAGAAAAACTCAGGCGGCGAAAAAAATTCGCCGCCTGATAAAGAGCGTGTTTTAATACGTGAACGAAGGTCTTATAACGAGGAAGGCGAAGTCGCCTAAGAGGGCGTCGAATATGCTTGCCGCGGTCGCGGCGGGGACGTATTTGACGGCGCCGTTCTCGGTCGTCTTGAAGTTGCCGTCGCCTAAGCAGAGATAGCACTGCACGTTTTCGGGCTTGGCGGAGTCGCGCAGCACGATAAGCACGTCGCCGCACGTCACGTTTTCAACGCCTATATGGCGCAGTCTGTCGACCTCGGTGCCCGGGTAGCCGTTGCCGCCGTAAAGGTTCTGCGGTATAAGCTTGAAGTTCTTGCCCGAGGTGAAGGTCATTGAAGTGTTGCCTAAGCCCATGAACATATTGACGAGGTCGGCGCCTCCGGGCAGCTCGACCTTTTTGCCTATCTCGGCGTAGGTCTTGGCTATAAGCTCCGAGTCGGTCGCAGCCGTAACGTTCGCCGCGGCTATTTTCGCCTGCTCCGCGGCGGTGAGGGTCTTCGCGACGTATATAGGCGCGTAATCGGTAAGCCTTATGCCGCCTATGACCGTGTCGCCGCAGGGTATTTTTCCCTCGGGCGCCGAGGGAGATACCGTAACGGTGAAGCTTAACGAAACAAGGCTTCTCGCGGGCACGGTGACGGTTTTGCTGAGAACGCCGTTCGTAAACGTGACGTCGCCCGATTTAAAGGCCGTGTTCGCGGGGATCTTGTCTTCCACGCTTATCTGCTTATCCTTCATCGTGTCGTTGCGGATCTTATAAGTGAAGGTGACGTCCTCGCCCGGGTTGACGGTCGCGCCTGCGGTTTTAGTCGACTCCTTCCAGCAGATAACGCCCATAAGATTTTTAGCGCGGGTGACCGCCGCCGCGTTAGGCTTTGCGCCGGTCGCGAGAGGGCGCAGGATAAGTATCTCTCTCTTGCCGTCGAAAGCGTCGTTGACAAGGTCTACCGCAGTGTAAGCGACGCCGCCCAAGGGCTCTTTACAGTCGATTTTCGCGTTGCGGTTGTAGTCGGCGGACCCGCCCGCTTTGTGGGACATGCCCGAGCAGTGTATGAGCAGACCGTTGCCGATGTAAAGCATACCGTGGCCTCTTTCCGCCTCTCGGTCGTAATACATTACCATATCGGCGGGCTGAATTGTCGCTATAAGCTCTTCCCAGCACTTTTCGGGGTTTGCCTTTATCTGCTCTTTGGTGCGGCGGTATACCTCGCCAGATC
>JAFSVO010000238.1 GCA_017444965.1 Clostridia bacterium
CTTCGCCTATCACGCTGTCTTTGGTAACTACCATATATATCGCCTCCAAATAATTTTTCTTTTTGTATTATAACACCGAAAAGCCGATTTTTCAACATAAATATATATTTCATAAAAGATTAAAAATAAGGCGTAAATATACGCCTTAAAAAAGCTGAACGTCTTCAGATAACTTATGCCGCTTTCAGATCGTCAAGCATCTCGTCTATGCCGATAGCGTAACCTTTCGCGGGGTCGTTTATAAGAACGTGCGTTACCGCTCCTATCAGTTTGCCGTTTTGAATCACGGGTGAACCCGACATTCCCTGAACTATTCCGCCGGTAATACGCAGAAGCTTTTCATCGGTAACTTTTATAAGCATCTGTCTGTTATTTCCTTCATCTTTAAAAACGCTCAGTATCTCTATCTCATATTCGTTTGTTTCCGTCCCGTTAACGTTTGAAATAATAGTCGCTTTTCCGGGTCTGATCTCGTTTATCGACGCCGTATCATATAACCTCGTATTGCCTGATCCGGGTAGCGCTTTTATTTTGCCGTAAATACCGCTTTCCGTATTAAGCGTAACAGTGCCCGAATCAAATGAGTTGTCAAAAGAACCGATTATCTCGCCGGGAATGCCGTCTTTTCCTCTTTTGACTGATAATACCCTTGAGGGCATAAGCGTCCCTTTATCATATTGCTCGCCCGAAGAGGTATCCGGGTCGCAGATAGAGTGCCCCAAAGCGCCGTATTTACCCGTTTCGGGATCGATAAAGGTTATAGTGCCGATGCCCGCGATCGTATCTCTGAGCATGACCCCGATACAGATCTCGCCGTTTTTATTATACGGGCGCAGATCAAAGTGTTTTTCCGCGCCGCGTCTCAGCACGCATATATCGGCAATTTCAGATCTGCATTTGCCGACAGCTTCGGAAAGCTCGCGTACGTTGGAAGTTTTTACGCCGTCAAACGATATGATCACGTCGCCGACAGAAAGGCCGCAATTCTTTGCCGATGAATCCTCGTCGGAAGAAAAACCGATGATAACGGGACCTTCGGAGTAAAGCTTTATACCGGTCGTTCTTCCTATCGGGATAAGTTTTGCCGCGGAAACAATGTCCGGATGCGCGGCGAAAACCGGCAAAATAAACGCTGCCGAAACTATCATTACGGCAGCAATAAAGTGAATGCTTTTGAAATCAAAACGCTTCATCTTTCACGCTCCTTTCACAGAATTATTATTTGTGTTAAAAGCGTAAAAAAACGAAAAAAATAATGTCAGTCTATCATTTCTTTGCTTGCATGATCATTTGTTCCGCGCTTCTCCTTGTTACGTCGGTAACGTGCTCGCCGCCTATAAGACGGCTGACGTCTTCTATCCTTCCTTTCTTATCAAGAAGTTCGAGTCTTGTAACAGTCCTGCCGGAAACGGTTTCCTTGGAAATTCTGTAATGATTATCCGCAGCGCACGCGATCTGCGGTAAATGCGTAACGCAAAGGACCTGTCTTTTTTCGGAAATAAGCGAAAGCATGTGCGCGACGCGGCTTGCGGCTTTACCGCTTACGCCCGCGTCGACTTCGTCAAATACGGTAGTTACGTTTTCATCGCCTTCGGATATTACGTTTTTAAAAGAAAGCATTATTCTGGACAGCTCTCCGCCCGAAGCTACTTTAGACAGCGGCTTTAACTCTTCGCCTCTGTTAGCCGAAAGCAAAAACAGAACTTTGTCCGTTCCCTTTTTGGTAAACTTAGTCTGCTTATCGGTAGAAACGGGAGAAAGATCAACTGAAAACTTTGCGTCCGGCATATTCAAAAAGGACATTTTCTCTTCCATCTGTGCGCTTAGCGACTTTGCGGCGTTCTCTCTTGAATCGTGGAGACGGGAAGCAAGATCGGTAACTTTTCCCCTCTGTACCAAATAGTCTTCTTTAAGCTGCTCAATGTTTTCATCCATCCTCAGCAAGGCGTCTCTTTCTTCCTTCATTGAAGCTTCAGCTTCCAAAAGCAGCGACGGCTCGCACGAGCACCTTGAAGCGAGAGAAAGCATCTTGCTTATCCTCTCGTCGGTTTTTCTTACGTTTTCTTCCGAATACTCTGTGTCGGCAATAAGCGAAGACAAGCCCGACGAAAGCTCGGATACGACCGAGAAGGCCTCGCCGGCTTTTTCGGCAAACGCCTCGCACGAAACTATCTTAGCGGAAGAAAGAAGCTTGGAAACGTTCATGATCTCCGCGCACGCGCCCGGCGTTTCATCGCTTCCGTCAAGTATAGTCAGTATTTCCGAAACGGTATTTACAAGCTTTTCTTCCGAACGAAGCTTTGACTTATACTCTTTTAAGTCTTCCCATTCGTTTTCTTTTAAGTCTAAATCGGCTAAATCCGCCAGCAGTCCGTCGATCTCGGCAAGTCTTTTTTCTTTTTCCGCTTCAGACAGAGATAACGCTTTTATTCGCCTGTTTAAATGAAGCAGTTTTTCATATTCCAAGCCGTAAGAATCAAGTAATTCATTGTTCTTCGCAAACGCGTCAAGATAGTCAATATGGAGCGATTCGTCGAGTAATCTAAGTCCGTCGTGCTGACCGTTAATATTTATAAGCAAAAAGCCGACGTCCTTAAGCATCTGAATAGTCGCGGGAAAGCCGTTTATCCTGCACACGTTTCTGCCGGAAGAATATATTTCTCTGTCTAATATAATGACCCCGTCGGAAGATGAAACTCCCATTTTTTCAGCCGTTTTCAAAGCGTCTGCCGAAACGTTTTCAAACACAGCGGTTACTCTTGCCGATTTTTCATTGGTCCTTATCATTTCATGGCTTATTCTTGCGCCGGTAACAGCGTTAATTGAATCAATGA
>JAFSVO010000239.1 GCA_017444965.1 Clostridia bacterium
CTTAAACGTTAAAGAAAGATATACGGGCAATGAAGAGAAAAACCCGTACGGACTGTTCAGAACTCTGTCTCAGTTCATTAAAATGAAGGAATTCAGATACACGACGGCGTATTATCTGACCAGTATGTTAGGATTCGATATCCTCCTGGCGTTGTTTATGTTTTATATCCAGGACAGTCTCGGATACGCGCCCGACGGTATCCTTTCAATGATTTTCGTCGCAATTCCGTTGCTTGTAGCGATGGCGACGTCTGTAGTATGGGACAAACTGTCGGCAAAATATGAAAAGCACAGAGTGTATATGTTCTCGGTGATACTCACCTCCGTCGGGCTTCTCATCGCTCTGCTCGTCCCGTCATTCAAAGGCGAAATGTATCAGTCTGCCTCAGCTTCTATGGGTGAACTGTTTTCATCCGGCACTTCGATCGTCCTGACGCTGGCGGTATTTGTAGTCGGGTGCGGGATGAGCGGCATTCAGATCCTTCCCTACGCTTCTATTCCGGATATCGTCGAACTCGACGAATATACGTACGGGATTCGGAGAGAGGGCGCATATTACGGTGTGCAAAGCTTTATTTACAAGTTTTCAAACGGCGTCGCGCTTGCGCTTGTATCTCTTCTTCTGCAGCTGTTCCGGTACAAAGAGACCCCTTTCCTGGATGAGAAAACGGGCGAGATCGTTTACTCATACGTTCAATCTCAGACGGCACAGGACGCAGTCAGGATCATCTTCTGCGCTCTTCCGGCGGCAATATTCGTTATTTCGATCATATGCGCTTTTAAAGCCAATATGGGAAGAGACAGATTTAACGTCATAAAAGAAGAATTGGCTAAAAGAAGATAATACCTCGGAACACAATAATCCGGCGACTCATATATAAAAGCGAAAAACGCCAAAAACGCGGATGACGGGACTTGCCCTGCGGCTCTTATGTTCCTGTTGCGGTATCCGAAAAAGTCTACGGAACGCTACCGCGTTTAATTCCTTGCCTTTTTCGACCGCTGCCAATTCTTTTTGCTCGCTTCTTCGTCCCCCGGACGCGTGAGCCGTCGTCCCCACCGGCACGTCATTCTTTTTTCAAAGGGGCATATTGACAAACCGTTTATTATTATTTATAATAATCAATGCTATGCGGATGTGGCGGAATTGGCAGACGCGCTAGATTCAGGTTCTAGTGAAAGCAATTTCATGTGGGTTCAAGTCCCGTCATCCGCACCATCAAAGAAACGCAATTTGTCTACCAAGGCAAATTGCGTTTTTTGCACCCTTTTGACGTTAAAGGATTGAAAAATTCACATTTTTCGAGTATAATAAAAAAGAGATTGACAAATAGGGATTTGCGGAGGAAACTATGAAATATAAAGGGACGCTGATTGTTGTTGAAAGTTGCGACCGTGCTTTAAAGTTTTATCAAGATATGTTCGGGTTTGAACTTATTAAGGATAATGACGGTAATATGGAACTGACGGGCGGATTATACCTGCAGGAAGCCAAATACTTTGAAAAGTTTATAGAAAAGGGTATCACTTCAAGAAACAATTGTGCTGAACTCTATTTTGAAGATGCCGATATAGAATCTTTCATTGAAAAACTCCAAAATCTATATCCCGAAACCGAGTATGTAAATGGGCTCATGACACACAGTTGGGGGCAACGGGTGGTAAGATTCTATGACCCAGACGGGAATCTGATTGAAGTAGGAATACCTATTTAATAGCAACCATGCGTTGCTTGTGTTATGCTTGTTTCAGGGGTAAAATATACTTGGGGTGATTTGGAGAAAGTAAGAGACGAATTGAAGAAACGGCTTGCTTGACAAAATTCGGTCTGCGGGATGACCGGCGTGTATCATTTTGGCGCTTTTATTCAGGTTTACGAATCATTATGGCGGTCTTAGACAAAAAAACACGCCCTTTTGGGCGTGTTTTTTTGCCGCAGACGGGGCTTGAACCCGAGCAGTAAAGCGTATCGGGGCTACCCTTCAACTATCCCGTATTTCACCTTTATCCTGTCAAGCTTTTTGAGCATCGGCTCGGCGGCTATCCACAGAAAAAGCGCCGTCGCGAACGCGTGGACGCAGTCCATCGGAAAGCCCGTAACGTAATAGGTCAAAAGCACGTTTTTGTTTATCCCGGCGGAATACATAAGCGCTGACGCGGGGTTCATTATGCCGCCGTAAATAAATATCGCCGACAGCGCGCCGAAAAGCGAAAGCTCCCATTTAGAGCGCGCGAGCACGCCTTTCCGAAAAAGCACGCCCGCCAGAAAGCCTATTATGCCCATGGCGAACATCTGCCAGGGCGTCCAGGGGCCTTGTGAGTATATCATATTTGAAACGAGCATCGTGACCGCGCCGACAAGAAAGCCGGTCTCGCCGCCGAACGCGACGCCCGCGATGACCGTTACCGCCAGAACGGGCTTAAACTGCGGAAGCATGAAGAATACCGCCCTGCCCGCGACGCCCACGGCGCAAAGCACGGCTATAACGACAAGCTCCCTCGCCTGCGGACGGCGGCTTTCAAAAATGAGAAAGAAGGGCACGGTGCATTCTATAAGCACCAGAAGCGCAGTTAAATAATACCTTCTGCCGCCCGTGAAATACTGCCCGAGATAAAGCGTGAGAGGAATAAGAAGCAAAATGAGCACAGCCGCGCAAAGGGTCCTTTTTGAAAGCTTGCGGCGGCTTTCGGGCGTTTTTACCGAGTAGTCGCGTCTTTGGCTTTTGCGGGAGATAAGAGCCGCGAAGGCAATGAACGAAAGAAGAAACGCCGCGTATTGCAAAAGAGCCCGCGCCGAAACGGCGGCCTCGCCCGACACAAGACCCGTCAGGTCTTTTACGTTGACGAACTTAAAAAAGAGAAACGCCGAAAGCGCGCCGAAGAAAAGCCCCGGGATCCGTCTCCACAAAGGAAGCGCGCGCTTTTCCTCCGTCTTAAACGCGTCGTCCCCTAAAGCGCCGCCCTCTTCCCTTTCGTCGTTTTGCGGGTCGTACGGATGATCTTTGCCGCAGCAGGATATTACGTCCTTTACCGTGACCGCTTCGGGGATTCGCTCTCTTACCATACGGTTCGCCGCCGTGGTATAAAAGCTGTTGCCCGAGAAAAACTCGCGCGGGGCGCCCTCAGCCGCGATATTTCCGTCGAAAAGCATTATGCATCTGTGCGCGTATTCGGCGCAGAACTCGGCGTCGTGGCTTACGCAGACGACCGTTTTCCCCTCTTTTGTAAGCTCGCCGAGTATTTTCGCGAGCGACGCCTTGAACTCGGCGTCAAGCCCTTTCGTCGGCTCGTCGAGCAGAAGTATATCGGGATCTGATAAAATAAGCTTCGCAAGCGCCGCGCGCTGCTGCTCGCCGCCCGAAAGGTCGTACGGGTGTCTGTCTAAAAGCCCCGATAGTCTGCAAAGCCTGACGGCGTTTGAGAGCGCCTTTTCATCGTGTGAACACTCTTTTAAATCTTCTATTACGGTGTCTTTAAAGAAAAGCGCCTGAGGGTCCTGCGGGAGCATAGACGCCTTTTCGGTCACCGTTACTTTTCCGCGGTAGGGCTTGAGTATCCCGCACAAAAGCTTTAAAAGGGTCGATTTGCCCGCGCCGTTGCCGCCGAGTACGGCCGTAAACTCGCCCTTTTTGACTTCAAACGTCGCGCCTCTTATTATATCGGGCGCGTTTTTTTCATATCTGAACCAAAGCTCGCGGGTCTTTATTACGGTCTCGCCGAAGCTGCGCTTTTCCTCGGGCGGAAGAGGCGAAAGCCCGTTTTTTTCGGCGAACGAAGAAAACCAGTCCCTGCCGTCGCGCACGGTGACGGGACAGGGGCTTTTGCCGTCGACCGCCGCCCATACGCGCATCGCCGCGGGCATTGACAAAAAGGTCTTGTGAGACACGCCGAGAAGCTGCGCCGCGACCGCCGCGGGCGCGCCCTGCGCCGCTATCCTGCCGCCGTCTAAAACGGCGACGGACGTCGAAAGAGGAAAGGCGTCTTCAAGCCGGTGCTCGGACAGAACGACGGTAGTTCCGAGCTCGCGGTTAATTTTCCCGAGCGTACCTATAAAGTCGGACGCCGCTATCGGGTCGAGCTGACCCGTCGGCTCGTCGAGCACCAAAACCTCGGGCTGCATTACCATAACCGAGGCTAAATTCAAAAGCTGCTTCTGCCCGCCGGACAACTCGCAGACGTTTTTATAAAACCAGTCTTCTATACCGAAGAAGGACGCCATTTCGGCGACTCTGCGCCTTACGGTCGGGGTATCGAGCCCCAAACTTTCAAGCCCGAAGGCAAGCTCGTGCCACACCTTGTCGGTAACTATCTGGTCGTCGGGGTTCTGAGTCACGAAGCCGATAAGCGAGCTTTGCTCGCGCAGGGACAGGTCGCCTATAGGCCTTCCCTTGAACAGTAACTCGCACGAAAGCTCTACGTGGGGCGCCATAATTCTTTTTAAATGGCGCAGAAGGGTCGTTTTGCCGCAGCCCGAAGGACCGCAGAGCACCAAAAAGTCGCCTGCGTTTACCGTAAGGTCGATATTATAAAGCGCCTTTTCCTCCCGTTCGGGATAGGAAAAGCTTAAAGCGCGGATCTTAATTTCTTCCATTTCAGATCCTCCGAATGGTCAAGGGTCAAGGGGGTCGCGCAGAGCGCGAGATAGACCGCCTGAACGCTTATGAAATACGGGTCAGGCGAAAAAGACGAAACGCGCGGGTAATAGCCGAAATAAAACCCGCCCCTCAAAGCGCCCGCGATAAGATACGCCCCGCAGCACAAAAGCCATAAAAGCGCGAAGGCGTCGCGCCTTTCAAACCTGTATACCGAAAAGGACGTGCGGTGCGGAAGCCCGTAACCGCGCCCTTTCATACTGTCCGCCGTGTGTATGCCGTTTTCGAGCGCCCACGTTATCATTACCGAAACGACGGTCGCGGCCCGCCTTATTTTGCCGAATAGCCCTTTTCGCCCGCCGTCTATAAAGGAGCGCGCGTCTTTTACCTGCCTTAATTGAACTCGAAAACGAGGGATAAAGCGCAGGGTCATTGAGATAAGAAGCGAAAGGGACGGAAGGATACGCCCGAAAAGATAAAGGAACTTGTCGGACGTCATAACGGCGTTAAAGCAGGCAAACCAGCATATTACGCAGGCGAGAAGGACGCCCGCCGCGACGCCGTATATTACGCTTTCGAGCGTGAGCGGATTCCCGCCCGGAAGATATGTTATGACCGTCTGTCCTCTGTGATTGAACGCGGGGTTTACAAGCGCCGTCAAAAGGAGCACCGGAAGCATGAAAAACACGCTTAAGTAAGCGCCGCGCCGTCCGTTAAGATAAATATTGTAAACCGCCGCGCAAATAAGAGATATCAAAAGGCTTACGGGGTGCATGACGAAGGAGGAAAACCCGATAGTCAGCCCGAAAAACAAAAAGTTTACCAAAGGATGACAGCTTGAAAAAGCGTCTTTGTTACGCAACCCGTTTCACCTTCTTTCCCGAAGTTTTAAGATTAAAGCTTTCCGCCGTATCCTTTACGGATAGCCGTAAGCTGTCTTTTTACCGCCGTAAGCTGAGTTGCGCCCCCGCGTGACGCAAGCTCGTGCGTAAGATAACGCGGCTTTATTTCGTCGAGTATCCTCGCGCAGCGCCCGTCCGTCCACGGGCGGTGGCGGTCTATCGAAAGGATATGCCCGTAGCTTTTGGCAAACCCCTCGAGGTAATCCGCGGGAAAATCCGGCGGCACTTTACCGGTGTGGGCTCTTACGTAAGCGCCCGAAAGGCTTTGGTGAAAATGAAGCCCGTAAACGTATTTCCCGAGCGCGCCGTGACGGCGGTAAGCGTTTAGTATATACTCTATCCCCTCAGCCTGAGTTTTTAAAGAGGTATTCGTATTCATAAGGTGCCCCGTGTCGAGCATTATCCCCTTTCGCGGATAGTCTACGCGCGAAAGAAGAAGTTCGGTAAGGGCGGGATCCGTGAACTTAAAGCCGGGCCACCACTGGTTTTCAACGAGAAAGTCAAAAGAAGGCTCCGCGTTTTTAAGCACCGCGTTTATTACCTCAGCCGCGGCGCGTATCACCTCGCGGTCGGTATGGAGCCATTTATAGGTATACCCTTCTTCGAGCGACACGTCGGAAACGTGAAATACGACGTATTTCGCCTTTTGCGATATCGCCCTTTCAAGGTCGGCGCGGTAAAACTTTATTATGCTTTCCGCGCCTTTTCCCCCGTATATCTCTTCGGCTTTTTTAAGGCTTCCGAACTTGCGGACGACCTCTTTTTCGTTTCCCTTATAATAATCGAGCCAGTCGTGGAAAAAAGTCAGATGATACCCTGTAAGGGAAACGGGCGAATGATCGCTTATTTCCTTAATGTCCCATATCCCCTCAACGCCGTCTAAGCCGAGGGCGCTTATCTTTTCGGCAAGCCCTTTCCAGCCGCCGTACGGCGCGGCGTATTCGTCGTAAAGATTAAAGTTTACGCTCTGTATCATTTATCCCGCCCCTGTTCGCTCATGCCTGCCCCGACGTCCGCGCCTAAGTCGCAGGTGTAGACCCACTTTACGGCGTCGCCCTCTTTAAGCGAGTAATTGCTGCAGCCGTAATTCGGAAAATCGCCGTTCACGCTGTACATCCACCCCGAAAGACTGCCGCAGTCGAACTCGTAAAGGTTGTTTATGCCCTCGATATAAGCGCTGTTGTAAACGGGCGTGTTTTCAAACTCCATATGTATATTCTTTTCTTTGCAGACACGCAGAAGAAGGTCGAAAACGCTTTCGCCCTCGTAAAAAACCGCCTCCGTCTCGGCTAAAATAACGCCGTCTTCGGGAACGAGCTCCTTTTTTTCGTCGGAAAGTTTATCCATATTATCGAGTATCGTTTCGCAGGTTATAGAAACCGTGCATTTGCGTGCTTCCCCTCCCTTCCCGGCGCAGGAACAGATAAGAAAAGAGAGAATGATCGCCGCAAGGGCTGCCGCCGCTGTTTTTACCGTTTTCATAATTCCTCCTTACAGAAGAAACGCGCGGTCCAAAAGGTTGTAAAGCATCTGCGCTATCTCGCATCTTTTTATCGGCTTCTGCGGCTCTGTTAAAGCCGTCGAAGCGTCAAGAATACCTTTATCAAAGCAAAACGCCAAAGGCGCCTTTGCCCATGACGCGACCTTTGACGCGTCGGAAAAAGATGACAGTATTGTTTTCGCGTCCGCCTCGGTAAGGTTATTTGAAAGCCCGCACAACGCCGCGGCGCGCGCGACCATTGTCGCCGCCTCCTGCCGCGTTATCGTGCCGTTAGGCGAAAACCTGCCGCCGCCCACGCCGTTTACTATGCCGAATGCGTTCGCCGTTCCGACAAATGGCGCGAACCACTCGTTTTTAACGTCGGAAAACGCCGAGTTTGATTTCGGCGTAAGGCCTAAGGCGCGCACAGTTATCGCGGCAAACTCGGCGCGGGTCATGTTCGCGTCGGGGTCGAACAGACCGCTGCCCTTTCCGTTTATTATCCCGCGCGAAGAAAGCTCTTCTATCGCGACCTTGTTTTCATGCGTATAAACGTCGGAAAACGAAACGGCGTTTCCTTTTTTAACCGGCTTTACCGCCTCGTTTTTGCTCAAAAGCCCTTCGCCCGCGCACGTCCTTAAATGGTCACGCGTATCGTAAAGGCGCGGCGCGGACGTTTCCGCGCGTTTATAAGCCGTAAGCGCGTAAAACGCCTGCTCGGTCGCCATAAGATTTGCGCCGCCGCCCTTTAAATGCTCAAACCCTTTCCCTTTAACGTAAAAGGAAAGCAGGGCGTCAAGCACGGTCTTTTCGTTTTTTACAAAGCGTTTGTCGGTAAGCGGTATCCGCAGCTCGCAAAGCGCCGTGAGCACCTGCGCGCAGCTTTCGGCGTTTTCGGCGCCGCCGGACGTAAACGCGCCGTTTTCGGTCTGCGCGGCGCTTAACGCCGAAAGGGCTTTTTCCGCGGCAGCGTTCGCGGCGGGTCTGTTTTTAAAAGACGCCAACGCGCAGAGCGCCATCGCCGTAAGATCGGGATCCATCGGCGCTTTCCCCGTAAGGCTGAAGCCGCCGTCGGGCAATTGCTTTTCAAGTATATATTCAAGATAGGCGTCCTTCGTCGCCTGCGTCTTCGCTTTTTCGTTTTTCGGGATATCGTACGAGCGCGAGTTTAAAGCTATAAGCGCCCAGACGGGACCGTTTATCCCCTGCCATACCGTCTTATCAAAATCGCCCAGCGGTTTTAAAAGGTCGTACCCGCCAACGTTCTGCGGGTCTTTTCCGAGAGAAGACAGCGCGAGAATTACCCTGCTGTACTCGGTGTACTTTCTTTCGTGAAGGACGCCGCCCTTTTCTTTGACCTCTTTTTCGACTTTATCAAGATAGCTTTTAAAGTATCCGTCGGGCGCCGCCGCGCCGTACCGCGCAAGCCCGAAGACGGTCCATTCGCCGCCCGTGTCGGATATCCCGGGCGAAGCGACTTTTTTTATAAGATAATTCGCGGTATCTTCAAGGACGGCGTCCGCGTCCTTTTCGCCGTAAGCGAAAGCGCGCGGCGAAATAAGCGACGCCGCCGTTAACGCTATTAAGAGCCATACCGCGATCTTTTTCATTATTTTCTCCCTGTTTTACCGTCTTTTCTTTTAAATATATCATACTGCCGAAGCGTTGTCCACAATTGCCGCCGTGTTTTGAAAGGCCTCCGCCCGTCGCCGTAAGCAGAGGCACTTCGCGTATGAGAAAACTATCCTGAATACGCCTTGATAAATCTTTCGAGTATCGCCGCGACCTCGGCGCGGGTCGCTTTGCCCTGCGGATCGAGCGCGCCGTCCGTCCTGCCGTTTATAAGACCTTTATAAACCGCAAAGCTTAAAGCCGCCTTTGCGTAGTCGGAGACGGCGGCGCCGTCTTTAAAGGCTTTCAGATCCGCCTGCCCCGCAACGTCCTTGCCCGTCTTTTCGGCATATCTGTAAAGCATGACCGCGAGCTGTTCGCGGGTGACGTTCGTTTCGGGCGCGAATTCTTCCTTGGATACGCCCGCTGCTATCCCCTGCGACGCCGCCCACGCGACCGCGTCGTAATACCACTTTCCGCTCTTTACGTCGTCAAACGCCGCGGCGCCGCCTTTCGGCTCTTTTGCGAGTCTGTAAAGGACGGTGACCGTCATGCCGCGCGTCATTAAAGCATTCGGCGCGAACTCGGTATCGGAAACGCCCTTCATAAGCCCCTGCGACGCGATAAACTCGATAGACGCCTTGCCCCAATGCGCCGATATATCCTTAAAACTTTTTGCCGTCGCCTGCGTGTCCGCGCCCGCCTCATTCTTCGTTTCTGTCGTCTGCGCCGTCGTCGACGAGCCGCTGTGCCATTGCTCGGAGCCGGTCTCCTGCGTGAAGTCGTCTGTGTAGAAGAATATCACTTTGTCGCCGTTTTTAAGAGTCTGCTCGGCAATGCCGTAAAGCGGGCTTCTGCCGTTTAAAAG
>JAFSVO010000001.1 GCA_017444965.1 Clostridia bacterium
GAACTCGGAAAGCCCGTTTACCTCGGATACGTAGTTGCCGCTCTTGTTGGTGTAAGACATCCCTATTTCCGAAAGCGCCTTGTTAAACAGGTCGACCACCGCGGAGCCGGCGGGGAGGGCATATTTTTTTGCGGGTATCCACGTTTTAAGCTTTGCTTTGTCTTTCTTATAGGTGTGAACGGTCCCGTTTTCGCCGTGAGCGTCGTCGCCTAAAAGAGTAAAGGTAACGGTTATCGTTTTATCGCCCGAAGCCGCCGACTTTTCTCTTGTTACGGTAAGCTTGAAGCTCTCTCCGTCTACCTCTATTTCAAAGACGTTTTCGCCCTCCGAGAGCTTGTACGTCTCTTTTATTTCCTCTCCGTTTATTATAGCCGCGCCCGCCGTTACGGGAGTTACGCTTATCTCTTCTATGCGGCTGCCGACGGTGAGGGCGTAATTTTTGCCGTCGGTCGTTTCGGCGCGCTTTACGGCGCCGCCCGCGTTGATCTTTACCGCCTCTAACGTTTCACTGCTTTCGGTCGCGCTGCCCGAAAGCTTCAAAAGATAAACGCAGGGCTCTTTTTCGCCATTCTGCACTATCGCGCGGACGAGCTTTTCGCCGCCCTCTTTCGTTACTTTAAGCCCTTTAAGCGCGCCGTCCGGCTCTGTCCTTTTGTTGTTTAAATATACGTTGTCGTCCGCCGCCGCGCCGCAAAGCTTTACCGAAACGTATTTCATATCGCCGACGTCGACAGAGTAGACCCGTTTCCCGCTTTCGGCATCTATTGTTATTTCGGACGCGCCGTCGGAAATGACAAAGCCCGAAACTTCAGCCGTTTTGCCGACCTCTTCGGCGCGCGGAAGGGCGCGGATCATCTGCGTTACCTCGGTCGACTTTTCGTTTATCGCGTTCGCCCATACGTTTGAGGCGGTGCATATTTTTATATAATGAAACTCTTTGCCGGCAACGTCCGCGGGCTCTCCCTTTTCGTTTACCGCCCATAAAAGGTCGAAGCCGTTTGAGTTTTCCGGCGCCTTTACGTAGGGGTTGACCTCTGCTCCTATCGTTCCGTTCGGGTATGCGTCTACGTAGCCGAAGGCGATATCCCGCACGCTCGTATCACCGAAGATATTGCCGTTTTCATCGGGAAGAAGCACGCCCGAAAGGACTATCGGGTCGCTCTTTACGTTTTCGTTAAGATAATAAATATCCTCTTTCGGCCACTCGCCGCACCGCGCGCTTCCGTCGTTTGAATTGCCGTAATTGTCGGTCCACGCCGTTTTGCCGTTCGGCGCGCGGGTATAGGTCACGGTATAATCCCACAGCGTATCGTCGTTATAGTGCTCTGAGCCCGCAAGGGCGTAATAGGTGACGTTATCCTCGGATACCCATACCTGCCCCGGCTCTGCGGAGCCGGTCTTGTTGCCCGTCGTTTCGACTATAAAAGCGTTGCCGTATACGTAAAAGTCTATTCCGTATGGGTTTTTCGGGTCGTCCTTTATTCCGTTTTCATAGTAATAGGTTATATAGCCGCCGAAATTGCCGAGCGACTTAAGGTCGCCCGAAAGGGTCGCTTCGGGAGAAAGCCCGTAGCTTATGTTGGTATACTGGCTGTTTATCGGCAGATAGTCGACTACCCTGTCGGGCGCGTCAAGCCCGGATCTTTCCTGTATTTTAAAGCCGTATGAGTTTACGAAGACGCCGTCGGCGCTTATCACGTTAAGCGTCTGAACGCCCGCTTTGAGCGCCAGCGTGTAAACGCCGCTGCCGTCGGGCGTTTGTTCTTTTTTGCCGAGTTTTACGGTGCATCCGTCGGCGACCGTATATTTCAGGTCGACAGAAGACGCGCCGTTCGGCGTCACTATATTGTAGTTCGTGACCTTTTCGGGTGAGAAAACCGGGTACCAGTCGCCCGCGTCTGAAATCGCGGTAAGTATTCGCGGCTGCTCGCCGTCGGCGACCGCCGGCAGCTGTTCCACCCATACGGCGTACGTTGAGCACTCATCCGTAAATCCGCCGTTTTTGACGTATGAAGCGTCGTCCTGCACCTGAACGAGTATTTTTACGGCGGCGTTTTCCGCGCCAGCGGGCGCAAAGGTCATGCCTTCGGTCATTCCGCCGCTTTGACCGAGTTCCTTCCACGTATTCCCGCCGTCGGAGCTGTACCTCAGATGAGTATACTCCGTACTTCCGGCAGCTTTGAGCGCGAAGCTTTCAAGGCCGTTCTGCGCGTAGGCGCGGTAATAATATACCGTACCGGATATTCCCGTGCCGGTCGCGGGCGTTCCGTTTTCATCGGCGCGGAAGAAGACGCCCTCGGGCTGACCCCTGTATTTTGTCGGCAGAAGCTCTCTGCCCCCGGGCGCAAGCGCAAGCCCGGTATTAGCTTTCAGCGTTTTTGACGTGTCACGCGGGCGGGTCACGTTAAAAGTATAGACCGTTTTGTTTTCGGTATCATCTTTTGACGCGACCGTGACCGTAAGCACGGACGAGTCGAACGGGATACCCTTTATATAAGTCA